>NZ_JBICMC010000046.1:0-36137 GCF_043106005.1 Pseudomonas sp. GLN_2
CGCGAAAGCAGGCCGACCCGCTATCCCCCAATCAGCCAGCCCGCTAAAGCAGGCCGACTCGCTATCCCCCCAATCAGCCAGCCCGCGAAAGCAGGCCGACCCGCTATCCCCTGTGGGAGCGGCCTTGCGTCGCGATGGGCCGCAAAGCGGCCCCAATCAGCCAAACCACAGGTCTCTCTGCTGCAACCGCCACCCGACCCACCCCAACGTCACCGCCCGCAACCCCATGAACCCAAGAAACGCCATCCACAACCCATGGTTGCCCAACCCGCTCATGGCCACTGCCACCGGCAGTGCAATCAACACCGAAACCAGCATTGCATTACGCATTTCCCGCGCCCGGGTCGCGCCGATGAACAAGCCATCCAGCAAGTAACTCCACACCGCGATCAACGGCAGCAACGCCAGGTAAGGCAAATACGGATAAGCCGCCGCCCGCACACTGTCGATGTCGGTCTGCAAGTCGATGAACAGGTGCCCACCCAGCAGGAACAGCCCGGCAAAGCCCAGGCTGGTGATCAGCGACCAGCCGCAGGCCACCACCAGCGAGCGACGCAGGGTGTCTCGGTCACGGGCGCCAATGGCATGTCCGCACAAGGCCTCAACGGCGTGGGCCAAGCCATCGAGTGCATAAGCAGTCAGCAGCAGGCCGTTGAGCAGCAGAGCGTTGGCCGCCACCGTGGCCTCACCCAGACGCGCGCCCTGCACGGTGATCAGCAGGAACACCAGTTGCAGCGCCAGGCTGCGCAAGAAGATGTCGCGGTTCACCGCCAGCAGTGGCCTCCAGGCCTGCCAGCGCTTGAGCGCTGCCCACACGATCTGCCCCGGGTAAGCCCGCAGGGCCGGGCGGGTCAGGGCCAGGCCGAGCAGGGCGGCAGTCCATTCGGCAATCACCGACGCCCGCGCCGAGCCCAGTACACCCCAGTCCAGGCCCAGCACGAACCACAGGTTCAAGGCGATGTTCAGCAGGTTGGTGGTCAGCAGGATGGCCAGTGGCGCCCTGGCGTTCTGGGTGCCGAGGAACCAGCCGACCAGCGCGTAACTGGCCAGCGCCGCAGGCAGGCCAAGCAGGCGGGTATGGAAGAAGTCTTCGGTGGATTGCTGCAGGGCTGCGCTGGGTTGCATCGCATGGAGTGCCAGCTGGCTGAAGGGCAGGGCCAGCAGGCCGATCAACAGGGCGAAGCCGACCGCCAGCAGCAGCCCTTGCACCAGTACCTGGCGTAGCGCTGCACCATCGCCACGGCCGGCGGCCTGGGCAGCGAAGCCGGTGGACCCCATGCGCAGGAAGCCCATCAGGCCGACCATGAAGGTGAACAAGGTGGCGCCCACGGCCACGGCGCCCAGTTGGTGGGCGTGCGGGAGATGCCCGATGACCGTGCTGTCGACCAGCGCCACCAGCGGTACCGAGATGTTGGACAGGATCATCGGCGCGGCCAGCGCCCAGACCTTGCGGTGGGTAGGGCGGTGGCGCCAGTCGGCAGCGAGTTGGGGCATGTGCATTCCATGAGATTTTGGGGCCGCTGTGCGCCCCTTCGCGAGCTTGCTCGCTCCCACAGGAAAGTGTTGCTCTTGCGGCCGGCGCCAAACCTGTGGGAGCGGGCAAGCCCGCGAAGGGGCGCAATGCGGCCCCTTTAACGAATGGCCACAGTGTAACGACCAGGCAACCATTTAGCGCCACCATGGTCTGACCTGGCGCGCAACGCCGGGTGCTGCACCTGACGTTGCGCTATAGTTGCTGCCCTCACGTACACGCTGCCCAAGAGTTCCTATCTCATGTTCAACAAAGGATTGTTGCTGGCCTGCGCGCTGGCGTTGCTCAGTGCCTGTGACTCTTCCACGCCGGGCAAACCGGCGCCGGTCGAGAAAACCGTGGCGCCCGCGCCCGCCGAAGCCCCCGCCCCCCAGCGTGAGGACCCGGCCGTGCTCGCCAAGCGCTACGAGGGCCGCGAACTCACGGTGCTGGACGTATCGGAAGTGCAGCTCGATGGCGCGGCAACGCTGTCGATCAGCTTCTCCGTACCGCTGGATGCCAAGCAGGACTTCGCCACCAAGGTGCACCTGGTCGACACCGTCAAGGGTAAGCTCGATGGCGCCTGGGAACTCTCCGACAACCAGATGGAGCTGCGCCTGCGCCACCTGGAGCCGCAGCGCAAGCTGGTGCTGACCGTCGACAAGGGGCTGCTGGCAGTCAACGGCAAGCAGCTGGACAGCGAGTCGATCACCCGCCTGGAAACCCGCGACATGCAGCCGACCATCGGCTTTGCCAGCCGCGGCTCGCTGCTGCCTACCCGCCTGGCCGAAGGCCTGCCAGTGATTGCCCTGAACGTCGACAAAGTGGATCTCGAGTTCTTCCGCGTCAAGCCAGACATGCTCTCGACCTTCCTGGCCAACTGGGGACGCAACAGCAGCCTGTACTACTACCAGTCCAAGGAAACCCTGGACATGGCCGAGCTGGTCTACAGCGGCCGCTTCGATCTAAACCCGGCGCGCAACACGCGCGAGACCGTGTTGCTGCCGATTGCCGGCATCAAGCCGTTGCAGGCGCCAGGCGTGTACCTGGCAGTGATGCGCGCCTCGGGTACCTACGATTATTCTCAGCCGGCAACCCTGTTCACCCTCAGCGACATCGGCGTGTCGGCCCACCGCTACCGCGACCGCATTGACGTGTTTGCTCAAGCCCTGGAAGGCGGCAAGGCGCTGAGCGGCGTCAACCTGGAAGTCCATGACGAAAAGGGCAAGCTGCTGGCCCAGGCCACCACCGATGGCAAGGGGCATGCCCAACTGCCAATCACGCCAAAGGCCGATACCCTCATTGCCACCCAGGGCGTGCATACCACGCTGCTGCGCCTGAACACCGCAGCCTTGGACCTGGCCGAATTCGACATTACCGGGCCTCAGGCCAACCCGCTGCAGTTCTTCATCTTCGGCCCGCGTGACCTGTACCGCCCGGGTGAGACGGTGCTGCTCAACGGCCTGCTGCGCGACCAGGACGGCAAGCCGGTCAAAGCCCAGCCGGTGAGCGTGGAAGTGCGTCGCCCGGATGAACAGGTGAGCCGCAAGTTCGTCTGGGAAGCCGACAGCAATGGCTTGTACCAATACCAGTTGCAACTGGCCACCGAGGCCCCGACCGGCCGTTGGCAACTGCTGCTCGACCTGGGTGGCGGGCGCAAGCAGGTCTATGAGTTCCTCGTTGAAGACTTCCTGCCCGAGCGCCTGGCGCTGGAGCTCAAGGGCAGCAGCACACCGCTTTCGCCGGATGAAGATGCGCGTATCCAGGTCAATGGCCGTTACCTCTATGGTGCGCCGGCCGCCGGCAATCGCCTGAGCGGTCAGGCCTATGTACGCCCGCTGCGCGAGGCAGTACCGGCGTTGCCTGGCTACCAGTTCGGCTCGGTCACCGAAACCGATCTGAACCAGGACCTGGAACTGGACGAAGTCACCCTTGACCAGGCCGGCAAGGCGGTGGTCGATATCGAAAGCCGTTGGGCCGAAGCCCGCTCTCCGCTGCAACTGACCGTGCAGGCCAGCCTGCAGGAGTCGGGTGGCCGGCCGATCACCCGGCGCCTGGAGCAGCCTATCTGGCCGGCTGAGCGCCTGCCGGGCCTGCGAGGCCTGTTCGAAGGTGAGGAGACCGATAGCGACGGGCCCGTGGAATTCGAATTCCTGGTGGCCGACCGCGACGGTAACAAACTGGCGGCCGATGCGCTTAAGGTGCGCCTTGTTCGCGAACGCCGCGATTACTACTGGAATTACTCGCAAAGCGACGGCTGGAGCTACGCCTACAACGAGAAGTTCCTGACCCAGAATGAAGAGACGATCAGCGTCAAGGCAGGTTCCACCGCCAAACTCAGCTTCCAGGTTGAGTGGGGCCCGTACCGCGTCGAGGTCGAAGACCCGCAAACCGGTCTGGTGTCCAGTGAGCGCTTCTGGGCCGGCTACCGTGCCCAAGACAACGCTGAGGGCGGCGCGGTGCGGCCGGACCAGGTCAAGCTGGCGCTGGACAAACCCTCCTACACCGATGGCGCTACTGCCAAGGTCACCGTCACCCCGCCCGCTGCGGGCAGCGGCTACCTGATGATCGAGTCCAGCGATGGCCCGCTGTGGTGGCAGGAGATCGATGTGCCCGCCGAGGGCAAGACCTTTGATGTGCAACTGGACAAGGCCTGGGCCCGTCACGACCTGTACATCAGCGCGCTGGTTATCCGCCCTGGTGAGCGCAAGGCCAATGCCACGCCCAAGCGCGCCGTGGGCGTGCTCCACCTGCCGCTGGACCGCGCCGAGCGCAAGCTTGCGCTGAGCCTGCAGGCGCCGGAAAAAATGCGCCCGAAACAGCCTTTGACAGTGAAGGTAAAGGCCGCCAACGCCGATGGCAGTGTGCCCAAGCAGGTGCATGTGTTGTTGTCGGCGGTGGACGTGGGCATCCTCAACATCACCGATTTCAAAACCCCCGACCCGTTCGCCAGCCTGTTCGGGCGCAAGGCCTATGGTGCCGATCAACTGGACATCTACGGCCAGTTGATAGAGGCCGGCCAAGGCCGCCTGGCCAGCCTGGCGTTCGGTGGTGACGCAGCGATGGCCAAGGGGGGCAAGCGACCCAACACTACGGTAACCATCGTCGCCCAGCAGAGCCTGCCGGTGACGCTGGACGACAAGGGTGAGGGCCAGGCCACGGTCGACATCCCCGACTTCAACGGCGAATTGCGGCTGATGGCGCAGGCCTGGACCGAAGAGCACTTCGGCATGGCCGAAGGCAAGACCGTGGTCGCCGCGCCGTTGATTGCCGAGCTTTCGGCCCCGCGCTTCCTGGCCGGTGGCGACCGTACCAGCCTGGCACTGGACCTGGCCAACCTGTCCGGCCGCGCCCAGCAACTGAGCGTCGAAATCACCACGGATGGGCAACTGAGCCTGGCGGCCAATGCCGTGCAGAGCGTTAACCTGGCCGAAGGGCAGCGCTCGACGCTGATGATTCCGGTGCAGGCCCAGGGGGGGCTGGGGCAGGGCAAGGTGCATGTCCGGGTGACGGGCCTGCAACTGCCGAACGAGCCGGTCAATGCGTTCGAACGTGAGTGGACGCTGGGCGTGCGCCCGGCCTACCCGGCAATGCTCAAGCACTACCGTGTGGCCTTGAAGGACCAGCCGTGGACTCTGCCCGAAGCAGACCTGGCCGCCTTCGAACCCGCTGGCCTGGAAGCCAGCCTGGCCTTGTCGAGCCGGCCGCCGCTGAACCTTGCCGAGCAGATTCGCGCGCTGCAAGCCTACCCCTACGGCTGCCTCGAACAGACCACCAGCGGCCTGTACCCTTCGCTGTACGCCGATGCCGACAGCCTCAAGCGCCTTGGCATCAAGGGCGAGCCGGCGGATGTGCGCAAACGCAAGATCGAAATGGGCATCGAGCACCTGCTGGGGATGCAGCGCTACAACGGCAGCTTCGGCCTGTGGAGTTCGGACAGCGAGGAAGAGTACTGGCTGACCGCCTATGTGACTGACTTCCTGCTGCGTGCCCGTGACCAAGGGTATGGCGTACCCGCCGAGGCATTGAAGAAGGCCAGTGAGCGCCTGCTGCGTTACCTGCAGGAACGCAACCTGATCGAAGTCGACTACAGCGAGAATGCCGACCACACGCGCTTTGCGGTGCAGGCCTACGCGGCGCTGGTGCTGTCGCGCAGCCAGCAGGCGCCGTTGGGTGCCCTGCGCGGGCTGTTCGAACGTCGCGCCGATGCCCGCTCCGGTCTGCCGCTGGTACAACTGGCAGTGGCGCTGGACAAAATGGGCGACAAACCGCGTGCCGAGCAAGCCTTGCAGGCGGGCCTGGGCATCAGCCGTGGCAAAGGCTGGCTGGCCGATTATGGCAGCGCCCTGCGTGACCAGGCACTGATCCTGGCGCTGCTGCAGGAAAGCAACCTGGCCAGCAGCCAGGTCGATCAGCGCCTGTTCGCCTTGTCCGATGAACTGGCGGCCAACCGTTGGCTGTCGACCCAAGAGCGCAATGCACTGTTCCTCGCTGGCCGTGGCCTGCTGGGCAAGCCGGAAGGCCAGTGGCAGGCACGCCTGGACAGCGCGGGTGAAGTGCGCGAGTTGAACAATGCCGAGGCCGGTATGAAGCTGGAGGGCCCGTTACTGGCCTCGCCTCTGAGCGTGCAGAATGAAGGCAACGAGACGCTGTACCAGCAGCTGACCTTGTCCGGCTACCCACGACAGGCACCTGCGGCAGGTGGCAACGGCCTGCAGATTCACAGAGAGTACCTGGGCATGAATGGCCAGCCGCTGGACCTGCACAACCTGCGCAGCGGCGACCTTGTGCTGGTGCACCTGGCGCTCAAAGCTGAGGACCGCGTGCCGGATGCGTTGGTGGTGGACCTGCTGCCGGCCGGCCTGGAGTTGGAAAACCAGAACCTGGCTCAAAGCGCCGCCAGCCTGGACAACGCCAGCAGTGCAGTGAAGGCGTGGCGCGAGTCGATGCAGAACGCCAGCGTGGTGCATCAGGAGTACCGTGATGACCGTTATGTTGCCGCGCTCAAGCTTGACGGCTATGGCACCACCCACCTGCTGTACCTGGCGCGAGCAGTGACCCCGGGCACCTACCGCGTGCCGCCGCCGCAGGTCGAGTCGATGTATCGGCCGAACCTGCAGGCCGTGGGCGATGGGCAAGGGGAGATGACGGTGAAAGCCCGCTAGAGACCCGCTCTACGCGGAAAGTGTGGGAGCGGCCTTGCGTCGCAATAGGGCCGCAAAGCGGCCCCGACAATTCAAGCGGCGAAGCTGAAAGCCTGGGGCTGCTGTGCAGCCCTGTCGCGACGCACGGCCGCTCCCACAAAGACCGCGCAGATCAGTGGATCACCCAGCTCATCACCCACAGCCCCAGCACCAGCCAGATGATTCCGAGGATGATCGAGGCGCGCATGAATGCGCGGATTGCCGAGTACAGCAGCATCAGGCCGATGATCAGGGCCAGGATGCTCAGCAGCGACGTGTCCATGCCCAAGGTGCGCGACAGGCCATCGATGAAGTTGCCACCGGCATTGGCCAGCAGGTTGAACAACCCGCTCAATGCGTCGACGATGAAGCGGATCAACGACCCCAGTGCCTGGCCCAGCCACTCGAAAAAACCTTCTACATGCATAGTTGCTTCCTGATGAAAAAATCGGCGAGGTTGTCGTCCCAAAGCCTTTGGCCATTACCTGGCCAGGTCGGTTCCCGATGCCAAGCTTAGCGCGACCACGGTGCCGTGCGGGCAGGTTGTTGCGTGCCACGCTGATCAGTCTGCTGGTGCTCGGCAGCCTGTTCTGGCTGGCTGATCGTATCTGGCCGCTGCCGCTGCCGGGTGATGACCTGGCCCGGGTAGTGCTGGCCGAAGACGGCACGCCCTTGTGGCGCTTTGCCGATGCTGATGGCGTGTGGCGCTACCCCGTCAGCCCTGAAGAGGTTTCGCCGCTTTACCTGCAGGCTTTGCTGACTTATGAGGACCGTTGGTTCTACAACCACCCAGGGGTCAACCCCCTGGCATTGGTCCGCGCGGCCTGGCTGAACCTGCGCGGCGGGCGTGTTGTGTCGGGCGGCAGCACATTGTCGATGCAGGTGGCACGCCTGCTCGACCCGCACGACCGTACCCTGGTCGGCAAACTGCGCCAGCTATGGCGCACCTTGCAGCTGGAATGGTACTTGTCCAAGCGCGACATCCTGCAGATCTACCTGAACCGCGCACCTTTCGGCGGCACGCTTCAGGGCGTGGCGGCAGCCAGCTGGGCGTACCTGGGCAAGTCGCCCCTGCACCTGACACCTGCCGAAGCGGCACTGCTGGCCGTGTTGCCCCAGGCGCCCAGCCGGCTGCGCCCGGACCGCCACCCCGAGCGTGCCCAGCGTGCCCGGGACAAGGTGCTGCAGCGCCTGGCTGAGTACCAGATATGGCCGGCCCAGCAAATTCGCGAGGCGGCCGAGGAGCCGCTGGTGTTGGCGCCACGCCAGGAGCCGGCCCTGGCGCCATTGTTGGCCCGGCGCCTGAACAGCGCTGACAGCCCGCCGCTGATCCGTACCACGCTTGACGCTGCGCTTCAGCGGCGCCTCGAAGACTTGCTGCTGGGCTGGCGCGCACGGCTGCCGGAGCGTACCTCGGCAGCCATTCTGGTGGTCGAAGCGCAGAGCATGGCGGTGCGCGCGTACCTGGGGTCGATAGATTTGTCTGATGAGCGCCGCTTTGGCCATGTCGACATGGTGCGCTCGTTACGTTCGCCCGGCTCCACCCTCAAGCCGTTTCTTTACGGCATGGCGCTGGACGATGGCCTGATCCATTCCGAATCACTGTTGCAGGATGTTCCACGACGCTATGGCGACTATCGCCCTGGCAACTTCTCCATGGGGTTCAGCGGGCCGGTGTCGGCCAGCTCGGCGCTGGCCCTGTCGCTCAACCTGCCCGCCGTGCAATTGCTGGAGGCCTACGGCCCGAAACGCTTTGCCGCACAACTGCGCATGGCGGGCATGCCGTTGATACTGCCACCCCTTGCCGAGCCCAACCTGTCGTTGATCCTGGGCGGTGCCGGCAGCCGGCTGGAGGACCTGGTCGGCGGCTACGCGGCGCTGGCGCGGGGTGGCAACAGTGCGCAGGTGCGCTTGCAGCCACAGGCCCCCTTGGTGGAGCACCGGTTGCTGTCACCGGGGGCGGCGTGGATCATCCGGCGTATCCTCAGTGGCCAGGCGCGCCCGGACCGCGACCCGCACGCCGAACTGGTGCAGCGCCCGCTACTGGCCTGGAAAACCGGCACCAGCTACGGCTTTCGCGATGCCTGGTCGATTGGCGTGGGGCCGCGTTACCTGATCGGCGTATGGATTGGCCGCCCCGACGGTACACCGGTGCCTGGGCAATTCGGCCTGGCCTCGGCGGCGCCGCTGATGTTGCAGGTGCACGATCTGTTGAGCAATCGCGACAGCCAACGCGGCATCAGCGTCCCGGTAGCGCCGGTACCTGCGAATATCGGCGTTGCGGCGATCTGTTGGCCGCTGGGCCAGCCGATGAGCAAGCAGGACACCAACTGTCGGCGTCAGCGCTTTGCATGGACCCTGGACGGCACCACGCCACCAACCTTGCAGGCAGCCGACCAGCCGCTGGGCCTGGGCTTGCGCGAAAAAGTGTGGGTCAACGAGCAGGGCTTGCGGGTCGATGGTAGCTGCCCGGGCGCCAAGGCGCGTGACATCGCCCTGTGGCCGGCACCGCTGGAGCCTTGGCTACCCCGTGTCGAGCGGCGCATGGCACGTTTGCCGGCCATCGACCCGGCCTGCCCGCCGCAGGCGCCGGCCAGTGCACCACCGCTGTCGATTGTCGGCGTGCGCCCAGGCGACAATCTGCGCCGCCCGGCCACCAGCACTGAGCCGTTGCAATTGCAGGTCTCTGCCTTGGGGGGGGCTGGACGGCGCTGGTGGTTCCTCAACGGCCAGCCGTTGGGTGAAACCCAGGGGCAGGACAGCCTGTTGCTGCGTTTGCCACAGGTGGGGCAGGCCGAACTCAGCGCGCTGGACGAAAGCGGTCAGACGGCGCGGGTGGCGTTCCAGGTCAGTGAGTAGGTGTTCGACGACAGCCGGGCCAGCACCTACGCTTGCAAGTGACGGGTGTGACCGGCTGGTGCCCCGCAACCCATGGGAACATGGAGTGCCCTATGCGTCCTCTGGTCGTGCCCCTGATGTTGCTGCTTTGGGCACTTACTGCCCACGCCGACCCGTTGCCGGGGTTTCTCGACAGCCATGAGTACGAGCGGCGTTTGCCCAGCGCCAATCTGCCGATGACGGACTACTCCCCCGAGAGCCCCCGCATACGGCTGGCCGGGGCGACTATCGACAACCCCGACTGGGCCCCGGCCAACACGAGGCTGGTACTGCATAAAGTGCGCTTCGAGGGCGGCACGGTGTTCCCCCTGGGCGACCTGCGCGAACACTATCAGCCGCTGATCGGGCGCGAAACCACGTTGGGTGAATTGCAGCAATACACCCAGCGCCTGACCCAACGCTACCGGCAGGAGGGCTACTTGCTGTCGTATGCCTACCTGCCTCCTCAGGATGTGGCCGATGGCAGGGTCAACGTGGTGCTGGTCGAAGGTTACGTCCGTGATTACCGCGTGGACGGCGATATTGGGCCGGCCAGCGAGTATTTGCAGCAGCTGCTAGCGCGCATTGAGGCCGAGCGCCCACTGACCCGCGAAACGCTGGAGCGCTATCTGGGCCTGGCTACGCGCATGCCAGGGGTTGTGGTAGAGGCCGAACTGGCAATGGCGCGGGCTGCCGATGGTGTCGCCCAGTTGACCGTGCATGCACGGCGCAAGCCGTTCAGCGCCGCTGTGAGCGTGGCCGACTCCAGCCGTGATGCTGCACAGGCCCTGATCACCGTAGCCAGCAATGCCCAGACCCGCCATGGCGAACGCGTCACGGCCAGCTGGCTGTTGCCCCCTGGCAATGACCGGGTGTACTACCAGCGTCTCGATTACAGCCAGTACCTGGACGCCGCCGGTAGCCAACTGCTGCTGTCGGCGTCGCGCTACCGCAGCGAGCCCGCCACGCGCATACGTTTGGACAATGGCCGCGATATCACCCGCGAGCAGGACAGTGAGCGCTATGCGATCGGCCTGCGTCAGCCGGTGCTTGTCAGGCCGAATGAGTGGCTGGCGGTGCAGGGCCACGTGTACTCGGTCAGTGAGCATGATGAAGACCGGATGGCCGAGCAGCCACCGTCTCGCAAGTACGACACCTATGTGCGGGCGCTGTCATTCGAAGGTGACTGGCGCAAGGTGGAGCAGGGGCGTTTGCGTATCGTCAGTGCCGGGGTCCATCAGGGGCTGGACTACCTGGGGGCACGCAGCGATGCTGACTACGATCTCGACTTCCTGCGCTTGCGGCTTTCCGGTTTGCAGAGCGACACCCTGTTGGAAAACGTGCAGGGGGTGGTGTCCGGGGCGTTGTACTGGAGTGATGATCGATTGCCCGACAGCGAGCGTGCGGGGTTTGGCGGGCAGCATTTCGGGCGCGGTTACCCGCGCGATCAGGCGGACGGTGACAAGGGCTGGGGTGTGGCTTACGAGCTCAACTACAGCGTGCGCAGTAGCTGGCTTGCGCGGGTTCAGCCCTATGCGGTGGTGGATACCGCTCAGGCCTGGCATAACCGGGGACCGGTGGAGGACGCCCATCTGGCTTCGGTGGCGCTGGGTGTGCGGTTAGGGGGTGGGCATGTGTTCAATGTGGCGCTGGAAGTGGCCAAGCCGTTGGCGGATGTGGCGCTGGATAGCCTGGACCGTCGGCCTCGGCTGTCGTTGAACCTGGCGATCCAGTTGTAGCAGGCAACTATGGGCTTGCAGGAGCAGCCTTTCGCAGCGCAAGGCCGCTCCAGATTGGTGTGCCGAGCCTTCACTCAATGGGTCGTGAACCGCTGGTGCACGGGCGACGAGCTGGGGGTCAGCGCCAGAGCCAGTTGGGTGCGGTTGTGCATGTGCGTCAAACGCAAAACCTGAGACACATAGAGCTTCACGGTGTTTTCGGTAATGCCCAGTTCACAGGCGATCTGGTAATTGGTCTTGCCCTTGCTAACCAGGCGCGCCACTTCCAGTTGGCGTGGTGACAGTTTCTCGAACGCTGCTGGCAGCTCGCTTTCGGTTTCTTCTGCATCACTGGCACGCCGGTGGGTGCCTTGGCCACGAGCTTTTTCCAGGTCCTGATACAGTTCGTCCACCGACTCGGCCAGTTCCTGCAAGCGCTGGTTCAGCCCACCCAGATCACGGAGGTTGCGCTGGCGCTCCAGCAAAGCCGCTTCTTGCCGACGGACGCCTGCCAGCAGTTCATCAAGGTCCATCGGCTTCTGGTAGTAATCGGCAAAACCTTCGCGTATCGCCCGGATCAAGTCCTGTTTCTCGGCACGCCCTGTCAACATGATGGCTTCGAACGTACGCTGGCTGCCATTGATTTCCTTCAAGGCGCGCACCAGCTCGATGCCATCCCGATCGGGCATGTGCAGGTCACAGATGAGCAAGCCGATGCTCGGGTCCGCCACATAGTGCTCGATGGCTTCGTCGGTTGAGAGGGCTGTAACGCAGGCATAGCCCTTGGTTTGAAGGAATTCACTCAGCTGTTCGACAATAACCGGTTGGTCATCAACCACCAACACCTTTACTTCACTCACTGATCTGGACACGATCAACTCCCTGTTCTTATACGGCCCTGCTCCCGTGCCAGACGCTCTGGCAGCTTAAAAGTAGTCGCACTCAGCGAATATGTACAAGGTCTGTACAAGTCATCGGACCACTGGAAGGGTTATTGGATCCATACGGCCGTTAGAAGAAAACCTGATAACACATAGGGGACGAACGCCTGCTTGTCGCCCATTTCTTCGGTCAGGGCCTGCAAACGCTTCTTTACCTTGGGGTTGAGCAGCGTCCACAGGCGGCGGCGGGTCAGTAGCCAGACCAGTACAGTGACACCCGCGCCAATGAAGGTGCCGAGCACATATTGCGGGCTGGTGGCCAAGGCCAGGGCGCCCATGAGCTTGACGTCGTCGGCGCCGAAGCGGCCGAGCATGTAGCCTGGCAGGGTCAGCAGCATGACGATGGCCAGCGCCCAACCGGCCTCGCTGGCTTCGGCGCCTATCCAGCTGTGACCGGTGCTGAACAGCCAGGCCAGGGCGCAGCCAGCCGCCCCCAGGGTCAGCACGTTGGAGATCTGGCGTTGACGCACATCCTGTTCGGAGCACAAGGCAAGCCACAGCAGGAGAACAATGCTTTGCATTGGCAGGTCGCCTTTCCCAAATGTTGAACACTTCTACCCGGTCAGTCAGGTTTCCTTAAATGAAGATAGACGGGAACGTGCGGGGGAGTGCGGTTGGCATCGGAAAAAAGGCGTGCGTGGAATGGATTTTGTCGTAGCTGACACAGGCCAGGTCGGTGACGCAGTCGTACTTGGAATCGCCATCTATGTAGGCGTGCGTTCACCCGCGAACATCCGCAAAGCCGGTGCCATGCACCGGGTCAATTGCTTCGCGGGTAAACCCGCTCCCGCAGGGCCACGGTGCATGCAAAGCCGCGTTCCAACGCTATTTTTTGCTGCCCGGTGGGTAGTTGCCCAGCACCTTGGCCACGGTGTTGCGGATTGCGCTGTTACGTTCTTCCGGGCTTGGCGGGTAGTTGTTCATGATCTGCTCGGCACTGCCGCGCCATACCAGCTTGCCGTCACGCCCATCGAACATGTCGACCTGGATGGTGGCGACCTTGTAGTCGACACTGCGGGTTTCGTTGTACATCGGGCCACCCCAGTAGCCGCCCCAGTAGCCACCCCAGCCACCGCCGTAGTTGGTGGTGATCTGTTGTTGGCGCTGCTCCACGATCAGGTATGTGCGTACTGCCAGGTCGGGCCGCGCTCCGCCTTGTACCGGACGCAGGCCGCGCTGGTCGAGTTGGTCTGCCACCGCCTGGCGAATGCGCTGCTCGGTGAGGTCGCTCTTGATCCGCGGGTCATCCGGGCGGTACTGCAGGCCTGGCTCCTGCCATGCCCAGCTGCGGTAGGCGGCAAAATCGCGGCTGGCATCGAAATCCTGCTGGACGTTATTGCTCGAGCAAGCAGCGAGCAATAACGCGAATGACAGTAGAACGAGACGGCGCAACATGATGGTTCTCCGTTAGCTATTAACTGGGAGGATAGCCGCTGAGTGCCTTGTGCACAGAATCGCGCAAGGCACTTTCGCGTTCGCGGGGCGAGTCCTTGTTGCTGCTGCTTTCGGCGCTGGCGCTCCAGACCGGCTGGCCGCTGCGGGCGTCGTACAGGTCGATGCGCACCACCAGGACTTCGACCTCGTAGGTGCGCACGATGGGTACGCTGGCATAGCCTCCATAACCGTGGCGGTAGCCGCCATAGCCGACCCCCCCATAGGGATACGGCCCGTAGTAGGGGTCGTAGGTGTCGTAGTCACGCACTTGGCGCAAGCGTTTTTCCAGGCGCATATCGGCGCTCACCAGCAAGTCGCCAGGGCCTGTGCGAGCGGGGCGCAGGCCATGCTGGTCGAGCGCACCGCTGACGGCATCGGCCAGTTGCGCCGGGTCGGCATCGACAGCGCCGCTGGGTAACTGGCCGTTGCGCCAGCTCCAGCTGCGGTAGTGCCCATAATCACGAGCGGGCGCAGGGTATGCACTGGCGTCGAAGGTGGTGGCCGCCTGGGCAGGGGCTGGTGGTAAGGGGCGGCTGCTGGCCACATAAGGGTTGCTGCCCTGGCAGCCAGCCAGGGCAATGGGCAGCAGGGCCAGGCACAACAGACGGTACGGCATGTGTTCCTCCTGGCGCGGCGGATTAGCGGGGGCGGCAAACCCAGTGCAGGTAGCGGCCAAGCCCGGCGAAGGTGGGGTGGCGACGGTGGGCCAGTTCCATTTCCAACAGATCGAGCAGCTCGGCCTTGCCCTGGAATTCCTTGGGCATATAGTCGTGAAACACCCGCACGCCGCTTTCGCTTTCAACCTGCCACATAGGCTCAAGTTGCGCCTTGAGTTCGCGTGGATCAAGCGGTTTCTGTGGGGTCAGGCTCTGCTTTTCACCCTCCAGCCGGTTGCTGCGCAACTTGCGGAAATGGCCCTTGAGCAGGTTGCGATAGACCAGTGCGTCGCGATTGTAGAAAGCCAGTGATAACCAACCGCCGGGGGCCGTGAGCTGGTGCAGCACCGGCAGGATGCTCTCGGGTTCGGCCAACCATTCGAGCACGGCGTGGCAGAGCACCAGGTCGTAGCGCTCGGTCAGCTGGCCGAGCAGGTCTTGCCAGGGCGCCTGGATGAAGGTCGCGGTCTGGCCGGCCTCGGCAAAGCGCGCCCTGGCGCCGTCGAGCATGGGCGCCGCAGGTTCGGCCAGGGTCAGCTGGTGGCCGCGCTCGGCCAGCCACAAGGCCATGTGGCCCAACCCGGCGCCGATGTCGAGGATGCGTAGCGGGCGGTCGGGTAGCGCTTCGGCCAGGTCGGCCTGCAGCACGGCCAGGCGGATCGCACCCTTGGCGCCGCCATAGATCTTTTCGGCAAAGCGGGTGGCCAGCTCATCGAAATGACGGTCGTTCATCGGGCGAAGCGCCTCTCGCTGTCGGCCAGCTTGGCACGCACCACTTGGTCCATGTCCAGACCCAGTTCGCTGCACAGCAGCAACAGGTAGAGCACCACGTCACCGATTTCCTGGCCGGCATGGGCCAGTTTGTCGGCAGGCAGCTGGCGCGATTCGTCCTCGCTCAGCCACTGGAAGATTTCTACCAATTCGGCCATTTCGACACTGGCGGCCATGGCCAGGTTCTTCGGGCTGTGGAAGCCGCGCCAGTCATTGGTATCACGGATCTGGTGCAGGCGTTGGGTGAGTTCTTGCAGGTTCATCGGGGTCTCCTATTGCTGCATAGCTTCTGCCCAGGCCCGATGCAAAGCAAGCGTATACCGCCAACACAGGCCCGGCGCTACAGGCACTCCCAACGGCCGACCATATGCAGCACGTCCCCGTGCCCGTCCAGGCGCAGTTGGCCCGAAGGGCCCGCTTCACTGGCACTGAGCACCACCTCTGAAGGCAACCTGACCGGCTTGCGGAAGTCCACCTCAAAGGCATAGCCACTGTGCGGCAAGTGCCCGCGCAACGCGGCCAAGGCCATGGCCTTGGTCCACATGCCATGGGCAATGGCCGTTGGAAAGCCGAACAACCGCGCACTGACAGCACTGAGGTGGATAGGGTTGTAATCCCCGCACACCTTGGCATAACGCCGGCCGATATCACTGTCGGCATACCAGCGGGTGGCCTCGGGCAATGGATCAGGCGCCGTGTCGGCGGGCTCACTTGCCTCGCCTTCCAGGGCCAAGCCACGCACCAACATGCGGCTGGTCTCGCGCCAGAGCAGGCCGATGCCATCTTCAGCCTCGGTGACCAGGTCGAAGGTGCCACCCTTGGCATGGGGCTGCAGGTTGTGCGCGTACACCGCAAAACGCAGCCCTTCGACAGCACCCAGGGGGCGCAGCACTTCGATGCGGTTGTGCAGGTGTACCAGGCCAAGCAGCGGGAAGGGGAAATCATCGGCAGTCATCAACTGCAATTGCAGGGCAAACGCCATCACATGTGGATAAGTCCCCGGCAGGCGGCCATCATCGGGAAAGTGGCAAAGCCTTCGATACGCCCCCAGGTTGCCCGGCTGAACCCGAATGAAACAGCGCAGGCCATCGTCCGGCAGCCGGTCGCCGCTGATGGAGCGTTTGCTGGCTGCGCGCAGGTACAGGCTGGCGCGGGCGGCCGGGTTGTGCAGGTCGTGCCATTGTCGGCTCATGTTCAAGCCCCCATCAGTGCCTGGCCGCACACCCGCAGCACCTGGCCGTTGACCGACCCGGAGCCTGGCTGGCTGAGCCACGCAATGGCTTCGGCGACATCCTGCGGGCGCCCACCCTGGCCCAGCGAACTCAAGCGCCGGCCCGCCTCGCGCAGGCCCATGGGCATGGCTGCAGTCATGTGGGTTTCGATGAAACCGGGGGCGATGGCGTTGATGCTGCCACCGCGCTCGGCGAGCCGTGGCGCCCAGGCCTGGGCCAGGCCGATCAGCCCGGCCTTGCTCGCGGCATAGTTGGCCTGCCCGCGGTTGCCGGCAATGCCGCTGACCGAGGCCAGCAGGGTGATGCGCGCGTTTTCCCCCAGCGCGCCGTTGTCATACAACGCCTGGGTGAGCACTTGCGGTGCCTTGAGGTTCACGGCCAGCACGGCGTCCCAGTATTCCGGCGTCATGTTGGCCAGTGTCTTGTCGCGGGTGATACCGGCGTTGTGCACCACGATATCGATGCCGTCGGGCAGGGCCGCGAGCAGTTGCGTTGCCGCATCGCTAGCGCATATATCCAGTGGCAGTGCCTTGCCGCCGAGGCGTGCAGCGAGGGCGTCGAGGTCCTGACTGGCCTGCGGTACATCCAGCAGCAGTACATCGGCGCCGTCCCGTGCCAAGGTTTCCGCAATGGCGGCGCCGATACCGCGCGCAGCCCCCGTGACCAGCGCACGGCGGCCGCCGAGTGGGCGGGTCCAGTCCTCCACCTGGCTGGTGCAGGCTTGCAGGCGCAGTACCTGGCCAGAGATGAAGGCACTCTTCGGCGAGAGGAAGAAGCGCAGGGCGCCTTCGAACTGATCTTCGGCACCGGGGGTGACATACAACAGCTGGGCAGTGGCGCCGTTGCGCAGTTCCTTGGCCAGTGAGCGGCTGAAGCCCTCAAGGGCACGCTGCGCAACGCTGGCCAGTGGGTCGTCGAGGCTTTCCGGTGCACGGCCCAGCACCAGGACATGGGCGCATGGGGCCAGACTGCGTAGCAGCGGCTGGAAAAATTCACGCAACTGCTTCAGTGCATCGCTGTCGGACAAGTGACTGGCATCGAATACCACGGCCTTGATTTTCGGCCCCAGGCCGGCCACCCAGGCTTCAGCCTGCAGGTTGTCGGCATTGAAGCTGTATACCTCGTCAGTGAGGCGCGGGGCGATGGCTTCGACCTGCTTCGCCAGTGGCCCGCCACCCAGTACCAGGGCACCTTCCACCGGCCGCAGGCGGCCAGCCTGCCAGCGCTCCAGTGGCGCCGGGCGTGGCAGGCCAAGGGCATCCACGAGGCGGCGGCCGAGATTGGAGTTGGCAAAACCGAGGTAGCGATCGCTCATGAGGGGTCTCCCGAAAGGCAAGCTTGAAAGTGTGGACCAACTTTGCGGCAGGGTCGTTCGAATGCGGTAAAAACACCTAGGCTGTACCGAACAAATTGTTTCAGGAGGAACACGCGCATGCGTTCAACTCGCCGGGTCGCGATCCTGGGCGGCAACCGGATCCCTTTCGCCCGCTCCAATGGCGCCTACGCCACGGCCAGCAACCAGGCGATGCTCACGGCCGCGCTTGAAGGCTTGATCGAACGCTATCGCCTGCACGGGCTGCGGTTGGGCGAGGTGGTGGCCGGTGCCGTGCTCAAGCACTCGCGCGACATGAACCTGACCCGCGAGTGCGTGTTGGGCTCGCGCCTGTCACCGCAGACCCCGGCCTATGACATCCAGCAGGCCTGCGGTACCGGGCTGGAGGCTGCGCTGCTGGTGGCCAACAAGATTGCCCTGGGGCAGATCGATTGCGGTATTGCAGGCGGTGTCGACAGCACCTCCGATGCGCCGATCGCCGTCAACGAAGGCTTGCGCCATATATTGCTGCAGGCCAACCGTGGCAAAAGCCTTGGCGAACGGTTAAAGCCCTTCCTCAAGCTGCGGCCTCATCACCTGAAACCCGAGCTGCCACGCAATAGCGAGCCGCGTACGGCGTTGTCGATGGGCGAGCATTGCGAGCGCATGGCCCACACCTGGCGCGTTGGCCGCGCCGAGCAGGACGAATTGGCGCTGCTTAGCCACCAGAAGCTGGCCGCTGCCTATGCCGAGGGTTGGCAGGACGACCTGTTGACGCCGTTTCTTTCGCTGACACGGGACAACACCCTGCGCCCCGACCTGAGCCTTGAGCAGTTGGCCAGGCTCAAACCAGCCTTTGACCGCAGCGGGCAGGGCACGTTGACGGCGGGTAATTCCACGCCGTTGACCGATGGTGCTTCGCTGGTGCTGTTGGGCAGCGAAGCGTGGGCGCAGCAGCAGGGGTTGCAGGTGCTTGCCTATCTGGTCGATGGAGAAACTGCTGCGGTGGATTTTGTCACGGGGCGCGAAGGGTTGTTGATGGCGCCGGTGTATGCCGTGCCACGCTTGCTGGCACGCAATGGCCTGACGCTGCAGGACTTTGACTACTACGAAATCCACGAAGCCTTTGCTGCCCAGGTGCTGTGCACGCTCAAGGCCTGGGAAGATGCCGATTACTGCCGTGAGCAGTTGGGCCTGGAGGCGCCGCTGGGCGCGATCGACCGCAGCAAACTCAATGTCAAGGGCAGTTCGCTGGCGGCCGGGCACCCGTTTGCGGCAACCGGTGGGCGGATATTGGCCCACCTGGCCAAGCTGCTGGCGACGGCGGGTAAGGGGCGCGGGCTGATTTCGATCTGTGCGGCAGGCGGGCAGGGGGTGACCGTTATCGTCGAGCGCTGAAGCACCTCCAGGGTAACTGCAGAGGCGGTGAGTGCCTCGATCATGATCCAGCTGTTAGGCTTGTCTGGTCAGAACTACAAGAAAATACCATGCCGATCATCGGACACCCCCGCGCTATCCCCGCGCTGGAACACCTGCCCAGACCGCTCTACGCCCGTGCCGAAAGCCTTGGCGCCGGTTCGTGGACTACCCGCCACCAGCACGACTGGGTGCAGTTCTCCTACGCCATCAGCGGTGTACTTGGCGTGTACACACGCGACGGCAGTTACTTCGCCCCACCGCAGTGGGGGGTGTGGATCCCTGCCGATGCCGAGCATGAAGTGGTCACCTCGATGCAAGCCGAGATGCGCAGCCTGTATGTGCGCCGCGATGCCTGCCCATGGGCGCCGGAACAATGCCGAGTGCTGGAAGTCACGCCGCTGGCGCGCGAGCTGATCAAGCAGTTCTGCCTGTTCCCGGCAGATTACCCAGAGGACGACAGCGCCGAATCGCGTCTGGTGGCAGTGCTGCTCGATCAGTTGCGCACCTTGCCGGAAGTCGGTTTTTCGCTGCCGTTGCCCCGCCACCCTGGTTTGCTGGCGCTGTGCAATGGCTTGATCGCTGCACCAGACCAGCCGCAGACCTTGCAGCAATGGGCGCGGGAGCTGGGGTGTTCGGAGAAGACGCTGATGCGGCTGTTTCAACGGGAGACCGGGTTGAGCTTTCGTAATTGGCGCCAGCGCATGCGGCTGTTGTCTTCGCTGGCGTTGCTGGAGGCGGGGGAGAATGTAACTGAGGCGGCGCTGGGGTGTGGGTATGACTCCACGTCGGCCTACATTGCGGCGTTCAAGCAGCTGTTTGGCGCGACACCGGGGGAATTGAAGCTCTGATTTTCGGTTGCCTGAGCCGGCCCTTTCGCGGGGTTATCCGCGAAAGGGCCGGCACAGGCCATACGTCAGGTGCGGAACCTGCGCACCAGCGTATCCAGCTCATTGGACAGCCCGGCCAGGCTCTCGGAGTCCTGGCGCGCCGCCTGAGCCAGCTCGGCCACCAACTGCGCATCCCCGTGAATCTGGCTGATGTGCCGGTTGATGTCCTCAGCCACCTGATGCTGTTCTTCGGCTGCCGTGGCGATCTGGGTGTTCATGTCGCGGATCACATCCACCGACTCACGGATCTGCCCGAAGCTGTCGCGGGCCAGACCAATGCGGCTCACCGACTGCTGCGACACTTCCAGGCTGGCGTGCATCTGCTCGGCCACTTCGGCGGTACGGCTGGCCAGGTTGCCCAGCAAACCGTCGATTTCAGCGGTGGAGTCGGCAGTACGCTTGGCCAGCGCCCGTACTTCGTCGGCCACCACGGCAAAGCCGCGGCCCTGCTCACCGGCACGGGCCGCTTCGATGGCGGCGTTCAGGGCCAGCAGGTTGGTTTGTTCGGCAATCGAACGGATGGTGCCGAGGATCGACTGAATGGCGTTGCTGTCACGCTCCAGTTGCTGGATCGACTGGGCCGATTGCTCGATCTCGTGGCTCAGGCGATCAACGCTGTGTACCGCTGCATCGATCTGTTGCTGCCCTTCGCGGGCCTGCTGCTGGCCGCTGTCGGCCGACTGCGCCGCCTGGCTGCAGGACCGTGCCACTTCATTGGCGGTGGCGACCATTTCGTGGAATGCGGTGGAAACCATGTCCACGGCTTCGCGCTGGCGGCCGGCCGCCTCGGCCATGTCGCTGGAGACGCGGGTCGAGCTGCTGGACGTGCTGAGGATCTTGCTGGCGGCAGCACCGATGTGCTGGATCAGGCTGCGAATGGCACCGAGGAACTGGTTGAACCAGCTGGCCAGTTGCGCGGTTTCGTCGCGACCGCGGATTTCCAGGTTGCGGGTCAGGTCACCCTCACCTTGGGCAATGTCCTCCAGGCCATTGGTGACGCTGTTGATCGGGCGCACGATCAGTTTGGCGAAGGCCGCACCGACCACCGCGAACAGCGAGGCCAACACCACAGCGATGACACCGATCAGCCAGGTGAGCCGGGTGGTGGTCTGCATCACTTCGCTTTGTTCGATCAGGCCGATGAAGGTCCAGCCCAGCTGCTGGTCGGGGTAGACGTTGGCCATGTAGTGCACGCCATTGAGTTCGACCTCGACCAGGCCTTTGCCGGCTTTGGCCAGCTTGGCGTAACCGTCGCCAAAGCTTCCCAGCTGCTTGAAGTTGTGGGCGGCGTCGCGCGGGTCGACCATCACGTTGCCGTTGCTTTCCACCAGCATCAGGTAGCCGCTTTCGCCCAGTTTGATCTGCTTGACGATTTCGGTCAGGCCCTTGAGCGAAACGTCGATGTTGACCACGCCGCCGGGGTTGCCCAGCTGGTTGGCCACGGTGCGCACGGTGCTGACCAGCACCGCATCGTCGGCGGCCCAGTAGTAGGCGCCGGTACGCATCGTCTTGCCAGGGTTGGCCATGGCAAGTTGGTACCAGGGGCGCGTGCGTGGGTCATAATTGACAAACTTCTGACCGGCCGGCCAGCCAGTGTAGCCGCCGTCATTCACCCCGTAGGACAGGTAGGCGTAGGCGGGGTGTGAGTTGGCCAGGCGAGTCATGAAGTCGAGAATTTTGCTGGCCTGCTCGCCCAGTTCGTAGGACGGGGTTGCGCTCATGTACTTGTTCAGCTCGCTGCCCGTGGCGGCAACCATTGGCTGGGAAGCCATGTACTCGACGTTCTGGTTGATCCCCTGGAAGAAGATGTTCATCGCGTTGCTGACCTGGCGGATTTCCCGGCTGCTGCTATCGAGGAATCCGTCGCGGGCTTCGCCGCGCAGGTTGATGACCACCAGGGTGGCCACGAGAACGATGGGCAAGCCGGCGATGACCGCGAATGCCCAGGTCAGTTTCTGTTTGATGCTCATCGACGCTCCCGGAATTTTTGTTTTCGACACAGAGGCAGGTAGCAACTGCATCGGCAGCATCCGGGTTTTATGAAGCCAAAACGCCCGTATTTATTGGATAAAGTCGTGGTTGGTGACTATTCGGTCGTGTTTGGACATTTATGGCATACCAAAGGCGCGTGGCAGCTCAGTGACAGCAGCTGCCCGCAGCGCCATTGGCCAGGTCTTTGAGGATCGGGCAGTCCGGGCGGTCGTCACCCTGGCAGTGCGAAACCAGCTCGCCGAGGGTGTCGCGCAGGCTCACCAGCTCCTCGATGCGCCGGTTCAGTTCATCGATGTGGTGCATGGCCAGCGCCTTCACATCGGCGCTGGCACGTTGGCGGTCCTGCCACAAGGTCAGCAACTTGCCGACCTCTTCGAGGGAAAAGCCCAGGTCGCGGGAGCGTTTGATGAAGGCCAGGTTGTGCAAGTCTTGCGCTTGGTACAGGCGGTAGCCGCTGTCGCTGCGAGTGGCGGGTTTGAGCAGGCCGATGGACTCGTAGTAACGGATCATCTTGGTGCTGAGCCCGCTGCGGCGGGCGGCCTGGCCGATATTCATGGCGCCTCCTGGGTGCTGCTGGTGGGTTTCCACGTTTTAAGCCACAGTGCATTGCTGACGACGCTGACACTGGACAGGGCCATGGCGGCACCTGCCAGTACCGGGTTGAGGTAACCCAGCGCGGCGAGCGGAATGCCGATCAGGTTGTAGATGAAGGCCCAGAACAGGTTCTGGCGGATCTTCGCGTAGGTCTTGCGGCTGATTTCCAGCGCGGCGGGCACCAGGCGCGGGTCGCCACGCATCAGGGTGATGCCGGCGGCCTGCATGGCCACGTCGGTACCGCCACCCATGGCAATGCCGATATCGGCCGCGGCCAACGCCGGTGCATCGTTGATGCCATCGCCAACCATGGCGACCACCCCGTCCTGCTTGAGCGCGGCCACGGTCGCGGCCTTGTCGGCCGGTAGCACTTCGGCGTGCACATCGTCGATGCCCAGTGCCTCGGCAACCACTTTGGCGCTGCCACGGTTGTCACCGGTCAGCAGGTGGCTGCTGATGTGTTGGGCGTGCAGGGTTTCGATGGCCTGCGCGGCGCCAGGCTTGAGGCTGTCACCAAAGGCGAACAGGCCCACCACTCTCGGTTGCGCGCCGCGCTCGATCAGCCACGACAGTGTGCGCCCTTCCGCTTCCCAGGCCTGGGCCTGGGCGGCCAAATCGCCGGGCTGCAGACCGCTTTCGTCAAGCAGTCGGCGGTTGCCCAGCGCCAGTTCACGGCCTTCAACGCGCCCGGCAATGCCGCGACCGGTCAGTGACTGGCTGTCGGCAACGGTTGGCACGTCCAGCCCTTGCTCTGCACAGGCCACCAGTACCGCCTTGGCCAGCGGGTGTTCACTCCCGCGCTGCAGGGCGCCGGCCAGGCGGTGAAGGTCGGCACTGTTGCCGTCCAGCGCCTGACTGTGAACCACCCGCGGGCTGCCGGAGGTGAGGGTACCGGTTTTGTCGAACACTACGCGGTTGACCGCATGGGCACGCTCCAGAGCTTCGGCATCCTTGATCAGGATGCCGTGGCGGGCGGCGACCCCGGTGCCGGCCATGATCGCGGCGGGCGTGGCCAGGCCGAGGGCGCAGGGGCAGGCGATGACCAGCACGGCGACGGCGTTGATCAGCGCGGTTTCCAGCGGTACCCCTGCCAGCCACCAGCCGATCAAGGTGATCAGGGCCAGTACCAGCACGGCCGGGACGAACACCTGGCTGACACGGTCGACCAGCTTCTGGATCGGCGCTTTGGCGGCCTGGGCGTCTTCCACCAGGCGGATGATGCGCGCCAGCACGGTCTCGGTGCCCAGCGCCTGGGTACGCACCAGCAGCCGGCCTTCACCATTGATGGCGCCACCGGTGACGCTGTCGCCGGGCTGTTTGGGCACTGGCAGGCTCTCGCCGCTGATCAGGGCCTCATCGGCATGGCTGCTGCCGTCTTCGACCACGCCGTCGACCGGGAAGCGTTCGCCGGGCTTGACCAGTACCAGGTCGCCCAAGCGCAAGTGGGCAATGGCCACGTCCTCTTCCACACCGTCGACCACGCGCAGGGCGCGTTCCGGGCGCAGGGCTTCGAGGGCTCGTATGGCACTGGCGGTCTGGCGTTTGGCGCGGCTTTCCAGGTACTTGCCCAGCAATACCAGGGCAATCACCACGGCTGAGGCTTCGAAGTACAGGTGCGGGGCCATACCGGCGGGAGCCTGGGCCCATTGGTACAGGCTCAGGCCATAGCCAGCGCTGGTGCCCAGGGCCACCAGCAGGTCCATGTTGCCGGCGCCGGCGCGCACGGCCTTCCAGGCTGCAATGTAGAAGCGGGCACCGAGAATGAACTGCACGGGTGTGGCCAGCAGGAACTGCGCCCAGGCGGGTAGCATCCAGTGCAAGCCGAACGGTTGTACCAGCATGGGTAATACCAGCGGCAGGGCCAACAGCAAGGCTGCACCGACTGCCAGGCGCTCGTTGCGCAGGCGGCGCTGAATAGCGCTTTGGTCGTCCTTGGTCGATTGCGGCAGGCTGGCGCTGTAGCCTGCCTTTTGCACAGCGTCGATCAGCAGGTTGTCATCAAGGGCCGCAAGCACTTCGAGGTGCGCGCGTTCGCTGGCCAAGTTGACGCTGACCCGCTCGACCCCGGCCAATTTGCCCAGGGCGCGCTCTACTCGGCCGACACAACTGGCGCAGGTCATGCCGCCTATCTGCAGTTCGAGGGTGCGGGTTGGTACCCCGTAACCGGCCTCGCGCACGGCTTCGACCAAGGCTGGCAGGCTGGCAGGCGGGGCTACAACCCGGGCTTTTTCAGTGGTGAGGTTTACGCTGACCTGTTCAGCGCCGGTGACCTTGCGCAGGGCGCGCTCGACCCGGCCAGCACAGCTGGCGCAGGTCATGCCGGAGATCGGCAGGTCGTATGTGGTGGATGCGGGCATGGCTCTCCTCCTTGGACAGGCCTCCAGCATCAACCTTGCCACGCGGGCAAGGTCAATAGCCCAGGTCGGCTCGTTTCAACTCCAGCCCATATTGCCCCATGGCGATGCGGTATTTGTTGATCTGGCCCGCCTGCAGATTCAAACGCGTGCTGCGCTGGTCCTCTATACCTGCGGCGCAACCCGGCATTTGCCCAGGCAGCAGGCGCAGGCGCACCTCCACCGGGCCAGGCGGCAGGTTGAACGAGGTGGACTGCTCCTGGAAAACGCGCCCGGAAAGCTGGTCGTTGAGGTACACGCCGATTTCGCAACTGGTGGCCACTTCCAGGCGCTCCCGGGAAATGATCAATACGCTGTAGGCCGAGTTGCCCTCGGCGAATGCCGGTGGCACCACAGCCAGCGCGCCCAAGAGCCCGACGACGCCCAATGCTGCCCTGAACATGAAAAATCTCCTGCTTGCCTGATCGTCAAAGGCGCAGCTTGGCCGACGCGGACGCGGATTTCCACCCCGGGCGTTGCAGGCAGGGCTTGACCTTGCCCTCATGGCAAGCTTGAAACTTGTGAAAAACCTGAAGGAGATAACCCCCATGCAAGTGTTCAATGTACAAGGCATGACCTGCGGCCATTGCGTGAAAGCCGTGACCCGCGCGGTGCAGGAGCAGGATGCGGCAGCCAGGGTGGAAGTTGATCTGGCAGGCAAACAGGTGCGTGTGCAGAGCGAGTTGGCGCAGGAGCAGATTCTCACTGCGATTCGCGATGAGGGGTATCAGGCCGAAATCGCCTGAAGACCTGATTGCTCCCACCGGGGGTAACAGTGTTGCAAATGTTTTCACATTGACAGGGTCCACAGCAGGTAGAATCAGTCACTTGCTTAGCCTGCTATGGATTCCTGATGAACCTGCGAATGGTGCTCATCCTGGGCGCACTCAGTGCGTTCGGGCCCTTGGCGATCGACTTTTACCTGCCAGCCTTCCCGGCCATGGCGCAAGCGTTCGCCACCGATGAAAAACACGTCCAGGCCACGTTGGCCGCCTACTTCCTGGGCCTGTCTATCGGGCAGTTGGCCTATGGGCCGGTTGCCGACCGCTTTGGCCGACGCAAACCGCTGATGTTCGGCGTTACGCTGTTCACCTTGGCATCACTGGCCTGTGCCTACGCCCCCAACCTCGATACCTTGGTAGTGGCGCGTTTCATCCAGGCACTGGGTGGTTGTGCCGGCATGGTGCTTTCGCGGGCCATCGTCAGCGACAAGTGCGACCCGGTAGCTTCAGCCAAAGTGTTCTCGCAACTGATGCTGGTCATGGGCTTGGCGCCGATCCTGGCACCGATGCTGGGTGGGGTGCTGGTGAACCTGGCCGGCTGGCAGTCGATCTTCCTTGCGCTGAGCCTGTTCAGCGCAGGCTGCCTGCTGGCGGTAAGCCTGGGCCTGCCGGAAAGCCTGCCCGAGCATATACCTCGCCAACCGCTGTCTGGCGCCTTGCGCCAGTACCTGCGGCTGCTGGCTGACCGGGTTTTCCTCGGCCATGCCCTGACCGGCGGTATCGCCATTGCCGGCATGTTTGCCTATATCGCCGGTTCACCTTTCGTGTTCATCAAACTGTATGGCGTGCCCGCTGAGCACTACGGCTGGCTGTTCGGCACCAACGCCGCAGGCTTTATTCTGGTGGCGCAGGTGAACGCCCGCCTGCTGGCCAAACGCGGGCCGGCCTTCCTGCTGGGCCGTGCGGTGTGGCTGTATCTGGTTGCGGGCCTGGTGCTGCTGGGGGTGGCGGCGTTGCGCCCTGCGCAGTTGTGGCCGCTGCTGGTGCCGCTGTTCATCTGTATCGCCAGCCTGGGTTGCATCATTCCCAATGCTTCGGCCTGCGCCATGAGTGGACAGGGCGCGCGTGCCGGCAGCGCCTCGGCACTGTTGGGCTGTGTGCAGTTCAGCGTCGCTGCGGGTGCTGCCGCACTGGTCGGGCTGCTGCATGACGGCAGTGCGGTGCCCATGGCAATCGTGATCAGCCTGTGCGGGGCGCTGGTGGTCAGTGTTGCGCTGTTGACCCGGCGTTTGCAGGCCAAGGCTCCCGCATGAGCGGGTGAGGTGCCTGCAGCCGGGTTTCCAGCGTGGCGACGAAGGCACGCGCCTCAGCCTCGCTGCGGAAACTGACCACATGCTGATCGAGCTGGACTTGCCAAGGGCAGGCGGGGTTTCGGCTCGACGCACTTACGATAATTTTCATCGCTGCATACCTCCAGGAAGGGGAGCCGCTCAAGTGTAGCGCTGGCCCGCCGGCCTGCCATGCCACGGCTTCAGCGTCCTGACTGACGGTAAGTGTGTGCATTTTTCTGATGGCGTTTCCTACTTTGGGTGCAATGCCTGCAAACCCGCAGAACCTTCGCTTTGTTTCGCACTATTTGTGGAAGGTTGCTGTGGGCCACATCTGAAATGACTGCAAGTTTGTTTTCATCAAGATGTTTCAGCGCGTTTGTGTAGGCGTACCGGTGCCTTGATTGACTGGGTGCCGGGGCGTTTTCGAAGCCGCCTTGCTGCTTGCCATGGGTAGGCATACCCAGTGGTTTTTCGTCATGAGTACGATGGCACCTGGCCGTCTGAACCGGCGTTTTCTGCGGCTTATACTGGCGAGCCAGGCCAGTGCCAGCGAGAGGCGCTTCCCTGGCAGGGTTGGCCATCGCATCCCCACCGTGAACTTGCAGGGAGTTACAAGGACATGAACGCAGCCAGCAGTATCAGCCAGATCGCCAGCCTGATGGCCGACCCCAAGCGCAGTGCCATGCTGTGGGCATTGATCGATGGCACACCACGGTTGGCCAATGAGCTCGCGATAATGACTGGCCTGACTTCATCGTCAGCCTGCGCGCACCTTTCGCTGCTGTCGTCGGCCGGTTTGCTCAGGCATGAAGCCAGGGGCCGCAAACGTTACTTCTGCCTGGCTACCCCGCAGGTCGGAGCGGCGGTAGAGGCCTTGGCCAGCGTACAGCTGGAAAGCGCCAGGGGAGAGCGTGCCGAAGCGCCGGTATCGTCGCTGCCGCTGTCGATGCGCCGGGCGCGCCGTTGTGGCGATCACCTGGGTGGGGAGTTGGCCAGTGAGCTGTACCATCGCATGGTGGTGGCTGGCTGGTTGGAAGGCAGCGGACGGCACTTGAGGGTCAGTGACGAGGGGCGGGCGCAGTTGGCCTTGGTCGGGGTGTACATCGATGCCCTGGCGCCACACCAGCAACGGGGTTGCGTGATCTGCCGCTGCACCGAATGGAATGACCAGGGCCCGCATCTGGGTGGCGTACTGGGTCAGGCCTTGTTCAGGTTGTTCCTGCAATCTGGCTGGATGCGCGAGCTGGAGGACTCGCGGGCATTGCATATTTCGGCGCTGGGTATCCAGCAGATCAATCGCATAGCCCGCGTGGCGACGTTGCAGGTCGGTTGAGCGCAACGTCGTCATGCTACTCAAACCAGCCGTGCGTCCAGGCTGTTCTGCGCCAGGCGACGAGCCTGGTCTTCGGTCATGCCCAAGTGGGTATGCAGAGCGTGGAAGTTTTCCGTGACGTAGCCGCCGAAGTAGGCCGGGTCGTCCGAGTTGACCGTGACTTTCACACCACGCTCGAGCATGTCGAGGATGTTGTGCTGGCTCATGTGGTCGAACACGCAGAGCTTGGTGTTGGAGAGCGGGCACACCGTGAGCGGGATCTGCTCGTCGATGATGCGCTGCATCAGGCGCTCGTCCTCGATGGCGCGCACGCCATGGTCGATACGTTTGATCTTCAGCAGGTCGAGGGCTTCCCAGATGTACTCGGGCGGGCCTTCTTCGCCAGCATGGGCAACGGCGACGAAGCCTTCGCTACGGGCGCGGTCGAACACCCGCTGGAACTTGCTTGGCGGGTGGCCCATCTCCGAGCTGTCCAAGCCTACGGCAATGAACGCATCGCGGAACGGCAAGGCCTGATCGAGGGTCTTGTGCGCTTCATCCTCGCTGAGGTGGCGCAGGAAGCTGAGGATCAGGCCGCTGCTGATGCCCAGTTGTTCGCGGCCATCCTTGAGCGCCTGGCTGATGCCGTTGAGCACCACTTCGAAAGCAATGCCGCGGTCGGTGTGGGTCTGCGGGTCGAAGAAGGGTTCGGTGTGGATCACGTTCTGGGCCTTGCAGCGTTGCAAGTAGGCCCAGGTCAGGTCGTAGAAGTCCTGCTCGGTGCGCAGCACATCTGCGCCCTGGTAATACAGGTCGAGGAACTCCTGCAGGTTGTTGAAGGCATAGGCACCGCGCAAGGTCTCCACATCGGCCCAGGGCAAGGCGATCTTGTTGCGCTCGGCCAGGGCGAACAGCAACTCGGGCTCCAGTGAGCCTTCCAGGTGCAGGTGCAGTTCGGCCTTGGGCAGGGCGTTCAACCAGTCATACATAGTGGTTCATCTCAATCAGGTACGGTTGCGGCCATTCTACAGGGGCTGGCTGGGCAATGCGCCCAGCCGGGCTGCGACCTGGTGAATCACCAGACCAAGGGTTCGCCCTTGTAGTTGATGAAACGCAGGCCGCCCTTGCCGCTTTGGGCCTTGATCTGTTCGATCATGCCGCGGGTGCTGGTGAGCACATCGATTTCGGCGTTTTCGCCACCCATGTCGGTTTTCACCCAGCCCGGGTGCATGGCCAGCACGCACAGGTCCGGGCGCTGCTGCTCAACGAAGAAGCTGTTGATCATCGAGTTGAGTGCCGCCTTGCTGGCTTTGTACAGGCAGATTTCGCCACCGTCTGGGATGGTGACGCTTCCCAGGATCGAGCTCATGAACGCCAGCACACCACTGCCTTCGCGTATTTGACCCACCAGGCGGCGAGCCACGCGTATCGGCGCCACTGCGTTGGTCATGAACAAATCGCCAATGTCGCTGTTGTGGACTGCCTCCAGGTCTTGCGGCAGGGGGCCCATGACCCCGGCGTTGACGAATATCAGGTCGAACACCTGGCCTTGCAGGCGTTGCTTCAGGCTGTCGAGCTGAACGGTGTCGTTCATTTCCAGCTGCTCGATATGCACGCCGGGCACGTTCGCCAGGGCGCCGGGCTGCTGCGGGTTACGGACGGTGGCAGTGATGTGCCAACCGTCTTCGTGCAGGCGTTGTACCAAGCCCAGGCCAAGCCCGCGCGAGGCGCCGATGATGAGGGCAGTTCTTGAATTGGCCATAGGAACATTCCTTTATCGGTGCAGGAGAAAGGAATTGAGCATACGTCACGGCGAATACACGTGCCTGGTTTGCGTCTGGTTAAAAAATGGTCAGTTTTGTCTGGGCCTTGCGGGGCCGGGCGCTTCGCCTGTTGGCGCACGGGTTATCCACAAGCTGGTCCACAGTTATTGTGTGCAAGGTGAGCAAGCGGGGTGCGGCTTGGATGAGCGGTTCGCTGGGGATAAGTCGCGCACATTCAGCAGTTTACGACTGTCATGAAATAGTGATCAAAATATGATCAAAGCTCTGGGAGCCTTGAAATCACTAGGCTGCAAGAGAATGCCCCAAGCTTATCCACAGGCAGGCCCACAGTTGTTGTGGGCAATGTTCAGCGTGCTTCGAGCAAAATACGCCCGCGGCTCAGGTCCGCCAGTTGCTGTTGCAATGGCGCCAGGTGGGCGTCACCGAGGGCAATGACCAGGTCCACACCATTGGCGGTGAACTGTTCATCCAGGACCAGGCCGTCAACCTCGGCCAAACGCAGCTTCACCAGCGCCAGCTCGCTGAAACTGCAACTGCAGCTGAAATGGCTGCGCTGCACCAGTAGGCGCTTGGGCGCCTGTTGCAGGCACTTGTTGGCGCCGCCGCCATAGGCCCTGGCCAGGCCGCCGGTACCCAGCTGGATGCCGCCGTACCAACGGATCACCAGCACCACCACCTGGTCGCAGTCCTGCGCTTCGATGGCCGCCAGTATCGGTCGCCCTGCAGTGCCGCCGGGTTCGCCGTCGTCACTGCTGCGGTACTGCGCGCCGAGTTTCCAGGCCCAGCAGTTGTGGGTAGCGGCCAGGTCGCTGTGACGTTCGATGAAACTCATCGCTTCGGCGGCACTGCTGATCGGCCCGGCAAGGGTGATGAAGCGGCTTTTGCGGATTTCCTCGCGGTATTCGCAGAGGTCGAGCAGGGTAGAAGGCATAAAGGACGGTCAGGCAGCCGGCGTGATGCCGCAGCCCTTCAAAATGATGTGGATAAGGTTGTTGCTCGCGTCTTCCATGTCCTGCTTGGTCAGGCGGCTGCGGCCAGTCACCTGGCAAATCTGGGTGGCGAAGTCGGCATAGTGCTGGGTGCTGCCCCAGAGCAGGAAGATCAGGTGCACCGGGTCGACCGGGTCCATTTTGCCTGCTTCGATCCAGGCCTGGAACACCGCAGCACGGCCGCGGAACCATTCGCGGTAATCGGCACTGAAGTATTCGGTCAGGCAGGTGCCACCGCTGATCACTTCCATGGCGAAAATGCGCGAAGCTTGCGGGTTGCGCCGGGAGAACTCCATTTTGGTGCGGATGTACTGGCTCAGGGCTTCACCGGGGTCGTCATCGACGCTCAAGGCGTTGAAGGTGCTGTCCCACAACTCGATGATGTTGCTGAGCACGGCGATGTAAAGACCCAGCTTGTTAGTGAAGTAGTAATGCAGGTTAGCCTTGGGCAACCCCGCCTTGAGGGCGATGGTGTTCATGCTGGTGCCCTTGAAACCATGGCGGGCGAACTCATCTTCGGCGGCCTGGATAATGGCCTGTTCGTTCTTCTGGCGGATACGGCCCGCGGGCTTGCCCGAGGCGGAGAGGCGATGCGCAGGGACTTCTAGGGTCATGGACGATTCCGTACGGGGCAGTGGCTGCGGCTGTGGGACAAGATTACCTGCCTGTGCCGAAGTGACAAGCGTTTGCGGCACAGACTGGCATCAACGTGTCGCAGCCAGGCTTTCGAGGAAGCTTTCCAACACCAGGTTGGGGCGCCGGCCTTTGCGGGTAACCCAGCTCAGGCTCAGGTCGTAAAAGCGCTCCTTGGGCTTGAGCGCACGCAAACGGCCTTGCTGTACCCAGAACATGGCGTAGTGGTCGGGCAGATAGCCAATATAACGCCCGGTGAGGATGAGAAACGCCATGCCCTCGCGGTCAGAAGCACTGGCTGTGCAATTCAGCGCCTGGTAGTGCGCCTGGATGTCGGCCGGCAGGCGGAAGGTGGGGGTGATGGCTTCCTGGCTGTTGAGGCGTTCGTCGTCTATCTGCTGGTCGTCGGCGTAGAACAGCGGGTGGCCGACTGCGCAGTACAGCAGCGAGCGTTCGCTGTACAACGGTTGGTACTCAAGCCCCGATAGCGGGCTGGTCTGTGGGACGACGCCAACGTGCAGGCTGCCGTCGAGCACGCCGTGCTCGACCTGGCTGGGGGCGATCATACGGATCTGGATGCGTACATCAGGGCCGCGGTCCTTGAGTTCCGCCAGGGCATGGGTGATACGCATGTGCGGCAATGTCACCAGGTTGTCGGTCAGGCCGATGTTCAGCTCGCCGCGCAAATGCTGGTGCAGGCCATTGACCTCGGTGCGGAAGCTTTCCAGCGCGCTGAGCAGTTGCAGGGCTGAATGGTAGACCTCGCGGCCTTCCTCCGTTAGCGAGAAACCGGCGCGGCCGCGCTGACACAGGCGCAGGCCGAGGCGTTGCTCGAGGTCGTTCATCTGCTGGCTGATGGCCGAGCGACCAATGCCCAGTACGTTTTCGGCAGCGGAGAAGCCACCGCACTCGACGACGCTGCGATAGATCTTCAGCAGGCGGATGTCGAAATCGCTGACTTGGGCGAGTGGATCGGGTCTTCGGCTCATCAGTTTAGTCTCGGCCTGCCTGAAGGTTAGAAATGTAGGCTTTTTCAGACTCTATCGCCGTGCCAACTTAGCTGCAACAACATCCATCGTTGCCTAATCGTCTTCCGAGGAACCGCCGATGAACATGCCCGAAACCGCCCCCGCGGGTATCGCCAGCCAGCTCAAGCTGGACGCCCACTGGATGCCCTATACCGCCAACCGCAACTTCCAGCGCGACCCACGCCTGATCGTGGCGGCCGAAGGCAACTACCTGGTCGATGACCACGGGCGCAAGATCTTCGACGCCCTGTCTGGCCTGTGGACCTGCGGCGCAGGGCACACTCGCAAGGAAATCGCTGACGCGGTGACCCGCCAACTGAGTACGCTGGACTACTCCCCAGCGTTCCAGTTCGGCCACCCGCTGTCGTTCCAGCTGGCGGAAAAGATCGCCGAGCTGGTGCCGGGCAATCTGAATCACGTCTTCTATACCAACTCCGGTTCCGAGTGCGCCGATACCGCACTGAAGATGGTACGTGCCTACTGGCGCCTGAAAGGCCAGGCAACCAAGACCAAGATCATCGGCCGTGCCCGTGGTTACCATGGCGTGAACATCGCCGGTACCAGCCTGGGTGGCGTCAACGGTAACCGCAAGATGTTTGGTCAGCTGCTGGACGTCGACCACCTGCCTCACACCGTGTTGCCAGTGAACGCCTTCTCCAAAGGCATGCCGGAAGAGGGCGGTATCGCGCTGGCTGACGAAATGCTCAAGCTGATCGAGCTGCACGATGCCTCCAACATCGCAGCAGTCATCGTCGAGCCGCTGGCCGGTTCGGCCGGTGTGCTGCCGCCGCCGAAGGGTTACCTGAAGCGTCTGCGTGAAATCTGCACCCAGCACAACATTCTGCTGATCTTCGACGAAGTGATCACAGGCTTCGGCCGCATGGGCGCGATGACCGGCTCGGAAGCCTTCGGCGTTACCCCGGACCTGATGTGCATCGCCAAGCAGGTGACCAACGGCGCCATCCCGATGGGCGCAGTGATTGCCAGCAGCGAGATCTACCAGACCTTCATGAATCAGCCGACCCCGGAATACGCCGTGGAATTCCCACACGGCTACACCTATTCGGCGCACCCGGTAGCCTGTGCCGCCGGTCTCGCCGCGCTGGACCTGCTGCAGAAGGAAAACCTGGTGCAGTCCGCGGCTGAACTGGCGCCGCATTTCGAGAAGCTGCTGCACGGCGTGAAGGGCACCAAGAATATCGTCGATATCCGTAACTACGGCCTGGCCGGCGCCATCCAGATCGCCGCCCGTGACGGTGATGCCATTGTTCGCCCATACGAAGCGGCCATGAAGCTGTGGAAAGCCGGCTTCTATGTACGCTTTGGTGGCGACACCCTGCAGTTCGGCCCAACCTTCAATACCAAGCCGCAGGAACTGGACCGCCTGTTCGATGCGGTAGGCGAAACCCTGAACCTGATCGACTGATCTTTCCGATTTTGATGCCAGGCGCATGCCCGCAGCGCGCGCCTGGCTCTCCTTTGTTTATCTGGAGTTTTGCATGAGCATTGTTCAGCACCTGATTCACGGCGAACTGGTTACCAAGGGTGAGCGCACCGCCGATGTCTTCAACCCGTCCACTGGCCAGGCCGTTCGCAAGGTCGAACTGGCCAGCCGCGCAACCGTGCAGGAAGCGATCGACTCGGCCAAGGCAGCCTTCCCGGCCTGGCGCAACACCCCTCCGGCCAAGCGCGCCCAGGTGATGTTCCGCTTCAAGCAACTGCTGGAGCAGAACGAAGCCAAGATTTCGCAGATGATCAGCGAAGAGCACGGCAAGACCCTGGAAGACGCCGCCGGTGAACTGAAGCGTGGTATCGAGAACGTCGAGTTCGCGTGTGCAGCCCCTGAAGTGCTGAAGGGTGAGTACAGCCGCAACGTCGGTCCGAACATCGACGCCTGGTCCGACTTCCAGCCGCTGGGCGTGGTTGCCGGTATCACCCCATTCAACTTCCCGGCCATGGTGCCGCTGTGGATGTACCCGCTGGCCATCGCCTGCGGCAACGCATTCATCCTCAAGCCTTCCGAGCGTGACCCGAGCTCGACCCTGTACATTGCCCAGTTGCTGCTGGAAGCCGGCCTGCCGAAGGGCATCCTGAACGTCGTGCACGGTGACAAGGAAGCGGTGGATGCGCTGATCGAAGCGCCGGAAGTCAAAGCACTGAGCTTCGTGGGCTCGACCCCGATCGCCGAGTACATCTATGCCGAAGGCACCAAGCGTGGCAAGCGTGTACAAGCCCTGGGGGGCGCGAAGAACCACGCGGTGCTGATGCCGGATGCCGACCTGGACAACGCCGTCAGTGCACTGATGGGCGCGGCTTACGGTTCGTGTGGCGAGCGTTGCATGGCCATTTCGGTCGCCGTGTGCGTAGGCGACCAAGTGGCCGATGCCCTGATTGCCAAGCTGGAGCCACAGATCAAGGCGCTGAAGATTGGTGCCGGCACCTCGTGCGGCCTGGACATGGGCCCGCTGGTGACTGCGGCAGCGCGTGACAAGGTCGTGGGTTACATCGATGACGGTGTTGCTGCTGGCGCCAAGCTGGTGGTGGATGGCCGTGGTTTCCGAGTGGCGGGTAATGAAGATGGCTACTTTGTGGGTGGCACCCTGTTCGACAAGGTGACCCCGGAGATGCGCATCTATAAAGAGGAGATCTTTGGCCCGGTGCTGTGCGTGGTCCGTGTGAATAGCCTGGAGCAGGCCATGCAGCTGATCAACGATCACGAGTATGGCAACGGCACCTGCATCTTTACGCGTGACGGTGAAGCGGCCCGTCTGTTCTGCGACGAGATCGAAGTGGGTATGGTGGGTGTGAACGTACCGCTGCCGGTGCCGGTGGCCTACCACAGCTTTGGTGGCTGGAAGCGTTCGCTGTTTGGTGACCTGCATGCCTATGGCCCGGATGGTGTGCGCTTCTATACCCGTCGCAAGGCAATTACCCAGCGTTGGCCGCAGCGGGCCAGCCATGAAGCGTCGCAGTTTGCATTCCCTAGCCTTTAAGGGGAGTAGATGAAGCGGGGAGGCCGGCAGGCCTCCCCGCTTTGTTTTTGGGGGTTGGTTGTTGCTGTTGTAGGGGGAGGTGTGGTGGGTATGTCTTGAGGTGGTTTTGGCGGTGAGATGTGTCTGCCATAACCCCTGCAGCGCCTGTGAGATCGAGCGCCGCGCGGGCGGCGCTCGATCTCATAGGCGATGAAACTGTCGTGGCGAACACTTGGCAGCCCCGATACTGTCTTTGTCCCCTTATATTTCACTTTCTTGAAATTAAAGGTTGACGGACTTTCGAATCCCCTTATAATGCGCCCCACTTCCAGCGACATCGGAACGAAAAACTCCTTGAGATTCAATGAGTTAAGTAGTGAAGGCAAAGGCTGGAAGGGCTACGATCGAATGATCGAAAGCGGTTGAAAATGGTGGTTGACAGCGCTT
>NZ_JBICMC010000047.1:0-58546 GCF_043106005.1 Pseudomonas sp. GLN_2
CGGCGCTGAAAGTCTTGACGGTCACCTGACCGCCAGGATGCATTTTCAGATTTCAAAAAAAAGGCCGCTGCAAGCCGCAGCGGCCAATCGAGACGTCAGATCAAGGAGCTTCAAAATCTACGTCGGTGAACCTCGCAGGCTTGAAAGGCGGGGGGGAGATCCCTTCAAGCCGGCCAGTGAGTCAAGAATAAGCGCTTGATCCGTTAGGAAAAATAGCGTCTGTCGACATTCACCTTTACGTTTCAGGCAACAGTGCCAAGTGCTGGGTAAGCTTCCCTGCGCTATTGCCTTTATCATCCGTTCACTCTGCTGCCTCCTTGTTTTTTGGAGCGCAGTTCATGTCTTTCGATTTCAACCTCGGCAGCCCCGATTTCGGTGAAGGGTGCCCAGGTGCACGCTCTGTGAAAGAACAGGTGAAGGCCATGATGGCCCATGCCCAGGAGCTGCAACAGCTGATGGCTGCGGTTGCGCAATTGGGCAGCCTGATACCGGAGGCGCATCGACAACAGTTCACCGAGCAGAAGCGTTTGCCGTTGGCGGTTGTCGAGTCGCTTGTGCCGCAAAGGCAGTCGGTTCTTGACCAGTGGTGGAAGCAACAGTCCAGATTAAGTTCGAAACCACTTACCCTGGCGTCCCATTTGATCCAGCTGATGTTTGCTGAAACGCGCCTCAAGGCCCTTAGGTTCAAGGCCTGGGAAGCCGGTATCGAGGCCCTTGAGCAGGACGGGGACGTAAACAAGCATGAGGTGTACCTGGTTGCCGGCGATTTGCGTTTTCGTTTGCCGGGCGTCGTCGCCAGCTGTCATGACCTCGAACAGAACCCGGACGCACCTGCGGATTTTCTGATCTACAGCCTGGCCAGCGGTTGCTGGTTCGACACTGAACGCGCGCGCGCAGCCAGCGCACTCGCCCCAGCCTTTGCTGAAGGCAGCCCGTTGCGTTGGCTGTTGTGTTCGCAAGAGCGGGCGGCGTTGTCTACAGAGGGTTTGACACTCGATTTCGTGCCGCTGCAAGTGCCACTTCACAGGTACTTCATCCGTGATCTGCGGGCTTTCCAGCTTAAGGCCACCCAGCGCAGCCTACGGGTAAAGGTCGATGACGCGCGGCGTCTGGCCCAGCTCGACAGTGCGGCTCGGCTTGAGCCTTTGGTGGCTGCGCTGCAGAAACGTGCGACGCGGCATGTGCGAGCGTACCGCACCAGCCTGCTGCCCGAATGGCGGCGGTTCATGCAGGGTGAGGAACTGCGAGCCTATCGACAACTGGAAGATGACCTGCAGGTGAAGGAGCAGCGTTGCACCGAGCGTCTGGCGCAATGGCGCGACCTGCGCAGCTTCGCCAAGATACAAGTCAGGCAAGCCCTTGGCCTGGATATCGACCCCGAGCAGGTACGCGTGTGTGTCAGTCACGTCGATGACCCTGAGCAGGTGATGAAACACACCCTGCTCGATTGGGCGTTGAGTGGTGGCTACAGCGGGGGCCAGCTCAAGGTCGAAGTCCTGGGGGAGCGGCACCGTTCATTGTTGGGAAGCACCTCTATCCAGAGCGTGATCGAAAAACTGGATTTGCGCGTGAACTACGTCGAACAGATCCGTACGCTCTATGACGACGCTTTGACCATGGCCGCACTGTGCGAGGTGCTTGATGCGCGGCTGGCGCTGGCCAATCAGGCCGCTCGTCATCAAGGGTTTCACCCGGCTGGGTTCGATCTGCTGCACCACGCACGCCAGGGGAACATGCAGGCCAATGCCATCAGCGCCGGCCTGGTTTGCCTCAATGGTGCGCAAACGCCCTTGAAGGATCTGCTGTGTCTGGTGCAGGGCGATCAGTACTTGCTCTACGCCCCTGGTGCACCCGGAGGCGATTTTCATCTTTTCGATTCACTCCAGGAAATGGCACTCGAAATCGGTAGCTGGACCTTGTGGCCGGTAGGCAGTGAGTACCTGCTGGGGCAATGCTCGCGGGCCCAGCATGATTCGCTCAAACGCCATTTGCGCAAGGTCGAGATGCTGCCCACGACTGGTCCATGCACAGCGTGACGCTCGCGTCGATCAAGTCGCAGCAGTGGCCGGATGTGCTCAATGCCCTGGCCAGGCGCAAGATCACTGCCCTGATCGAGGACCAGCAGGCCACCACGCCAAGCTGGTTCATCAACGCCAGTCGTGCCGAGCAGCAGGCACTGGTTGATATCGATCAACTGCTCAAGCTGGCGCAGGCCAGGTACCAGTCGCTGATGAAGATGCCGAGTTTTCGCACCTTCGCCCATCGACAGGTGACGGAAAAAATCAACTCATACCCGGGCAATCGCGGCGGCGCAATCAACCCGGATCAGGTATTGATAACGCTGGAAGAGGATGCCATTCGCACACTGACACAGACCGTCATCAAAGGTTATCCCACGTATTACAATTTCTCCGACTTTGCCCGCATCACCTCGGCTACCGGCCAGGATATCTCGCACCTGAGCCCGGCGCTGCTGGGGAGCTACATTCGTGCTGCCGACCTGGGCATCAAGTACATCGAAGAAGTGAAAGCGCAGTTACTCGACCGCTCCAGGCCGGAATATGAAAGGCTCAGGCAGTGTTATCGCACGCTCTTTGCTTTGAAGATCAGGCGTGCCGTGCTCAGTGAGAAACTTCAGGGCCGATTGTCGGGCCGCCATGCGCAGTGGCTGGAATCGGTGATCGACAGTTTTTCGGGGACCTCGATCGACGCGGCGTGCAACCTTTATCCGTTGTGGATGGACGATTGCCCTGTTCAAGGTGCCTACCTGCTGAAGCATGCTCGTGACCGCGAGCTTGAGCCTTTGGTCTATCTGCCAGAAATCGAGCAAGGCCCCACGCTGCGGACCCTCAGCGAGCTGGCAAGGACTTGGCGTGAGCACGACTTGGCAGGTTATTGCCAAGACCGCGTGCCGTTATCGAGCCAGTCGCGCTTGAACGCATGGATCGAAGAGCAACTGCGCGCCGGGGATGGCATTGAGCTGGTGCTGGACGCCGTTGCCCGAGGCAGGGGCGTGCGGCCGCCGATAGGGGAGACCGGGCGTATCGGGGATCCTGTCCAGGACCTGGAGAAACGTATCAGGCGGATGATCAACGAAGCCGCTGAAGACAGCGCCGGTGCTGCCGAGCGTATTTCGGCCGTGGTGGTGGAGTGGGGGATTGTACTGGCCGGCATCCTCACCGTGCCGTTTCCGCCGGCGGCTATGGCCGTCGGGCTGTTCTGTGCAGCCAGGTCCTTTGTCACCGGCGCCATCGCGTGGAGCGATGGCGACCGTTCCGCCGCCTTGCTGTCGTTCGCGGCGGGGGTTGCAGGAACGGTGGCTTCCACGGGGGTTTTGGCGCGGCTGTTCGGTGCCGCGCAGAAATACATCACCGTACTTTCCCGGGCAGAGGTATCGCAGCCCACGGCCTTCTCGCGTGTGATCGGGCGGCTATGCGATGACTACGGCGATTTGGTGAGCGAGGTGGCACCCGCCCTTTATGACGGCTTCTCTCAGGAACTGCTCTGGCTCGTCGAGGCGGAAACTCAAGACGTCGAGGCGCAGTGTGGATTGTCCGCATAACCCATGCGCCAGCTCACGGTTCGTGCGGCCGTGAGCAGGCGCTGCGCCGCCGGTCCATGTTCATCGGCATGGAAGATCGACGTCGGCCCGACCACGGTCATCACCGCGGCGATCTGCCCCAGGGCGTTGAATACTGGCGCCGACAGCGCATCCACCCCTGGCATCAGCAGGCCATGCACATGGTGCAGGCCCTGTTCGCGGATGCCGGCCAGCAGTGTGTCGTAGTCATTGGCGGTTTGTTGCAAAGCGGCCAGTTCCCTGTCGCGCAGCTCCTGGGTTTCTCGCTCGGGCAGGTAGGCGGCGAATACCAGCCCGGTGGACGAGCTGAGCAACGGCAGCACCGAACCGATCTGGGTCACCACGGTGACCGCGCGCACGGCAGGTTCGATGCTTACCACCGTGGCCCCCTGGTTGCCCCACACGGCGATGAAGCAGCTTTCGTTGAGTTCATCTCGCAACTGCGACAACGGCATTGCCGCCACCTTCAGCACATCGATGCTGCCCAGCGCCGCCAGCCCCACCCGCAATGCCTCGCGCCCCAGCCCGTAATGGTTGGTGGCCGCATCCTGTTCGGCAAAACCACTCGCAATCAGTGCCTGCAGGTAGCGATGCACTTTGCTTGCAGGCATCTGCACGTGCTCGGCCAGGCGTGATAGTGAAGTCGAGGGTGAGAGTTCGGCGAGGGCCTTGAGGATGTCGGTGCCGACTTCCGCCGAGCGGACCTTCTGCTTGCCGGTGTCGGTGGGGGAGCTGGCTTTGGCCATGGGAGGGGAGGTTCCGGATTTATCGTGTCGCCTTTATAGCTTGACGCCTTGAGCGGAGCAAATTACGTTATTCGTAATTTGATTACGATAAAAACAAAATCCGGAGGCATCGATGAACCGCGACACGTCGCCCGACCTTCACTACCTGAGCGGCTTCGGCAACGAATTCGCCAGCGAAGCATTGCCCGGGGCGCTGCCTGTCGGGCAGAACTCCCCGCAGAAGGCCCCGTATGGCCTGTATGCCGAGCTGCTGTCGGGCACGGCGTTCACCATGGCCCGCAGCGAGCTGCGCCGTACCTGGCTGTACCGCATTCGCCCTTCTGCCTTGCACCCACGCTTCGAGCGCTTGGCGCGCCAGCCGCTCGGCGGGCCACTGGGTGGCATCAACCCCAACCGCCTGCGTTGGAGCCCGCAGCCGATTCCTGCTGAACCGACCGATTTCATCGAAGGTTGGCTGCCCATGGCTGCCAACGCCGCAGCGGAAAAACCGGCTGGCGTGAGCATCTACATCTACTGCGCCAACCGGTCCATGGAACGGGTGTTCTTCAACGCGGACGGTGAACTGCTACTGGTGCCGGAACAGGGGCGCCTGCGCATCGCCACCGAACTGGGCGTGATGGAGGTCGAACCGCTGGAAATTGCGGTGATCCCACGTGGCATGAAGTTCCGCGTCGAACTGCTCGACGGCCAGGCCCGTGGCTATATCGCGGAAAACCACGGTGCGCCGCTGCGCCTGCCGGACCTGGGCCCGATCGGCAGCAACGGCCTGGCCAACCCCCGCGACTTCCTCACGCCTGTGGCCCACTACGAAGAAGCGGAAGGCCCGGTGCAACTGGTACAGAAGTTCCTGGGTGAGCACTGGGCCTGCGAGCTGCAGCACTCGCCACTGGACGTTGTGGCCTGGCATGGCAGCAACGTGCCGTACAAGTATGACCTGCGCCGCTTCAACACCATCGGCACCGTCAGCTTCGACCACCCGGACCCCTCGATCTTCACCGTGCTCACCTCGCCAACCAGCGTGCATGGCATGGCCAACATGGACTTCGTGATTTTCCCGCCACGCTGGATGGTGGCCGAGAACACCTTCCGTCCGCCATGGTTCCACCGCAACCTGATGAACGAGTTCATGGGCCTGATCAATGGCGCCTACGACGCCAAGGCCGAGGGCTTCCTGCCGGGTGGTGCCTCGTTGCACGGGGTGATGAGTGCCCATGGCCCCGACGCTGAAACCTGTGAAAAGGCCATTGCCGCTGACCTGGCGCCGCACAAGATCGACAACACCATGGCCTTCATGTTCGAGACCAGCCAGGTGTTGCGCCCGAGCCTGCAAGCCCTTGAATGCCCGCAATTGCAGGCCGACTACGATAGTTGCTGGGCGACCTTGCCGAGCACCTTCAACCCGAACCGGAGATAACCCATGAACCACACTGCCAATGCCCGTAGTTGGGTCGAGCACGCCAACGGGCACAGCGACTTCCCGCTGCAGAACCTGCCCTTGGGCATCTTCAGCCGGCCGGGTGAAGCCAGGCGCTGTGGCGTGGCGATCGGCGACGCGATCCTCGACCTGGAGGCGGTGCTGGCCGCCGGCCTGTTCGACGGGGCGGCCAAGGCCGCCGTTGAAGCCACCCGCGGCGGGGCTTTGAACGCCTTCTTCGCTTTGGGCCGCAATGCCCGCGTAGCCCTGCGCGAGCGTTTGCAGGTGTTGCTCGATGAGCACAGCGAACACCAGGCGGCCTTGAAGCCGGCGTTGTTCCTGGCCAGTGACTGCCAGCTGCACGTGCCGGCGCAGATCGGTGACTACACCGATTTCTACGTTGGCATCGAGCATGCGAAGAACGTGGGTAAACTGTTCCGCCCCGACAACCCACTGCTGCCCAACTACAAGTACGTGCCGATCGGTTATCACGGCCGCGCCTCCACCATCCGGCCGTCCGGCACCGACGTGCGCCGGCCCAAGGGCCAGACCCTGCCGGCCGGGCACACCGAGCCGAGCTTCGGCCCTTGCGCTCGTCTGGACTACGAACTGGAACTGGGTATCTGGATTGGTCAGGGCAATGACATGGGCCAGGCAATTCCGGTAGGCGATGCCGCCGAGCACGTAGCCGGCCTGTGCCTGCTCAACGATTGGTCGGCGCGCGATATCCAGGCTTGGGAATACCAGCCACTGGGGCCGTTCCTGTCCAAGAGCTTCATCACCACCATTTCGCCTTGGGTGGTCACCGCCGAAGCGTTGGAGCCGTTCCGCTGTGCTCAGCCGGCACGCCCCGAAGGTGACCCGCAGCCGCTTTCGTACCTGCTGGACAAGCGCGACCAGGCCAGTGGTGCATTTGATATCGAACTCGAAGTGCTGCTGCTGACCGAGCGCATGCGTGAGCAGGGCATTGCCCCGCACCGCCTGACCCTGAGCAACACCCGCAGCATGTACTGGACCGTGGCGCAGCTGGTGGCGCATCACAGCGTCAACGGCTGCCAACTGCAGCCAGGTGACCTGTTCGGTTCGGGCACGCTGTCGGGCGCCACGCCGGGATCGTTCGGTAGCCTGCTGGAGATCACCGAAGGCGGCAAACTGCCGGTCGAGCTGGCCAGCGGCGAAGTGCGTAAATTCCTCGAAGACGGCGACGAAATCATCCTGCGTGCCCGCTGCACACGTGACGGCGTAGCCAGCATCGGTTTCGGTGAATGCCGCGGCACGGTCATCGCAGCCAACTGAGGAGGCAGGGGTATGGAGCTGTACACCTATTACCGTTCCACCTCGTCCTACCGGGTGCGCATTGCCCTGGCACTGAAGGGGCTGGCTTACCAGTCCCTGCCGGTCAACCTGCTGCAGGGTGAGCAGCGCGGCGAGGGCTATGTAGCCGTCAACCCGCAGGGCCGCGTACCGGCCTTGCGCACCGACGGTGGTGAAGTGCTGGTGCAGTCGCCGGCGATCATCGAGTACCTGGAAGAGGTTTATCCACAGCCTGCGTTGCTGCCGGCCACCGCCGAGGCACGGGCCAAGGTACGTGGGGTGGCGGCCATCATTGGTTGCGACATTCATCCGCTGCACAACGTCAGTGTGCTCAACCGGTTGCGCCAGGCCGGTCAGGATGAGGGGCAGGTCAACCAGTGGATCGGCCACTGGATCAGCCAAGGGCTCGCGGCAGTGGAGCAACTGATTGGCGATCACGGTTTCTGCTTTGGCGATACGCCTGGGCTGGCGGATGTGTACCTGATCCCGCAGTTGTATGCGGCCGAACGCTTCAATATCGACCTCGCCAGCTTCCCGCGCATCCTGCGGGTTGCCGCACTGGCGGCCAAGCACCCGGCGTTCGCCAAGGCCCACCCCGCCCAGCAGCCGGACAGCCCGGCTCAGTGAAGTGAACGGTTCGCCGCCGGAAGCTTGCCGATTCGCTCGGACAGCTTCAGGCGCTGGACCGGGTCTTCCGTCAGCAGCAATGCATGCTCCAGGTCGAAGCGCTCGGCCTGTGGGCAATCCAGATGATGGTAGAGCGAGGCGCGGGTCATGTAGTCGCTTACCTGCACCGGGCCCAACTGCATGATTCGCTCTGCATCGATCAACGCCGCCAGGTGGTTGTCGTTACTGATGTGCAGTTGGCGCAGGTTGCGTGACAGGCGTTGCAGCATCTGCAGCGGGCTGGCGCTGCGCAGGTGCTCGGCGGTCAGCGCCAGGTGCGGGCCGAACTGGCGCGCCAGCAATTCGCGGCAGTCGCTGGGGTACAGGCGCCGGCCGCCGCAGGGATCGAGCAGGTGGTCGGCACCCGGCACGCGCAGCAGGAAATGGCCAGGGAAGCCCACACCCTCCAGCGGTATGGACAGGCGCCTGGCCAGTTCCAACGCGAGGATGGCCAGGGTCAGTGGTTGGCCGCGGCGGCGCTGCAGTACCTTGTCCATCATCGCCGCATGGGGGCGCAGGGGGTGATATTCATCCTGCTGAAAGCCCAGCGCATTGAGCTGGCGCAGCAGTGGCTGGGCCAGTTCGCAGAGTGGAAGCATCGGCAGGTTGGCGCTTATCTCGCGCTGCAGGTCGTGCAGCGCAGCAAGGCTGGCCGCGGGCTCGACACCCGGGTCGTGCTCGGCAGCAATCCACAATGCGGCTTCCAGCAGGTCGACAGGCTCGCGTTCCAGGCAGGCCAGGCAGGCTTGACGTGGCTTCATGGGGCATCTCCACACACGTTTGAGTATTAGCCGTGGCGCGTGGTTTCGTCCAGTGGTCCGGCGGCGGCGTCAACGCCGAGGCCGTGCCTATACTGGAAGGAGCACCTCGTAGGGGAGCCGGTCGATGTTCGCGCTGATGCAAAGCACCCGTACCCAGTCACTGCACCTGTTCAATGACCCGCCTACGGGCCTGAAAGCCGTTGTGGCAATCCACAGTGAGCATTTGGGCCCGGCCATGGGGGGGTGCCGCTACCTGCCTTACGCCGATGACGAAAGCGCCATGACCGACGCGATTCGCCTGGCCCAGGGCATGAGCTACAAGGCAGCACTGGCCGGCTTACCGATGGGGGGTGGCAAAGCGGTGATCATGCGCAACCCGCATGTGGAAAACCGCGCCGCGCTGTTCGAGGCCTTTGGCCGCTTCATCGATACCTTGCATGGGCGCTTCATCATCGCCGTGGACAGTGGCACCTCGACCTTGGACATGGACTGCATTGCCCACAGCACGCCCTACGTGACCAGCACCACTGCGTCGGGCGACCCATCGCCACATGCGGCGATGGGGGTATTCGCGGGCATACGTGCCACAACCTCGTTCCGGCTGGGCAGCGATGACCTGAGAGGCTTGCGGGTAGCGGTGCAGGGGTTGGGCAATGTCGGTTATGCACTGGCGGAGCAATTGCATGCGGTGGGCGCGGAGCTGCTGGTCAGCGACCTTGACCCGGGGCGGGTGCGGCTGGCGATGGAGCAGTTCGATGCCAAACCGGTGACCAACGATGCGTTGATCAGTACTCCTTGCGATATCTTTGCACCCTGCGGCGTGGGCCCGGTACTGAACGGGCAGAGCGTGATGCAACTGCGTTGTGCGGCAGTGGCGGGGGCGGCCAACAACCAGCTGACGACCTTGCAGGTGGCAGACCAGCTGGAGTCGCGCGGCATATTGTATGCACCTGACTACGTGATCAATGCCGGTGGGCTGATCTATGTGGCACTCACCCACCGTGGCGAAGACCAAGGCACCATTACTGCGCACCTGGCGCGGATCCCTTCACGGCTGACCGAAGTGTTTGGCCATGCGCAGGCGGAGAAGCGTTCCCCGGCAAGGGTGGCACAGATGTTGGCGGAGCGGTTGTTGTATGGCTGAAGGTTGCTGATGGCGTTGTTGGCCACTTCGCCGGTAAACCCGCACACCTCGGGCGATATCACTCGGCAGCAGTACCCTCAAGCAATTCGGCCAATGCATCCGGCTGGCTTTTGAACGCCCGGGCAAACACGTCGCGGTTCTTCGCCATGTAGATACCGGCTTCCTCGACCTGCTGCTCGGTCAGCGACGGCACCGCCTTGTGCAACACTTCGGCCAGGCGCTCGGCCAGCTCGAGCATTTTGTCGTGACGGTCTGCTTCGGCCTTATCCATGAACAAGCGCTCCGGGTCGCGGCTGCTGCGGTACACCACTTCGACGGCCATTCATCACCTCTATGCCTTTTTGCTGGTTGTGTTGCGGTTTACTGTATCTATATACAGTAATGGCAATGCGGGTTGGTTCGCAAGCAGAAATTGTAGCGTGGCACAGACCGAGCGCTGCGCGCGCACCTTTGCCAGGAACAATTGGTTCGAAACAGATGTATGAGCGGGCTTGCCCGCGAATGCGGTGGCGGCTGCGACGGTGAATGATCGGGAGCTATTGGCCGGACCTTCCGGCACATTAACCAGCCTTAGTGCGAAGTTCCTGGGCTCAGCGGGCATCTGCACCTGAACCAGTGCCGACTCAAGCAGAGGCCGCAGCGCCTCCATTTCATGCATCGTGCCACGCCTCAAGGTGCCTTGCGGCAATCGGTCGCCTTCCAAGACAGGGGCTTGGCCCTTTAACTGCATGGCACAAGCGTCACATCAGCGACGCATCATCCTTAAAGACGTATCGGGGAATGGAACATCGTGAACATCAAATGGGCAGAAAAACTGCGCAAGGGCCTGCACGGCTCGGCCGACTCGCTGGGCAACCTGTGCGTCGAGGCGTTCCATTACCTGGCGCTGTTCGGCATTGGTGCGATCACCGCCTACGCGGCGGTGGTGACGTTCCTGGACATGCTGGGCAAGGGCGGAATCAGTGTCGATGACATCCTGCTGTTGTTCATCTACCTGGAGCTGGGGGCGATGGTGGGGATCTACTTCAAGACCAACCACATGCCGATCCGCTTCCTGCTGTACGTGGCAATCACCGCGCTCACTCGCCTGCTGATCGGCGATGTTTCGCACCACAAGGCACCCGATGAAGGGCTGTTGTACCTGTGCGGCGGCATCCTGTTGCTGGCGTTCTCGATCCTGGTGGTGCGCTACGCTTCGTACCGCTACCCCTCGACCAAGGTGCTGGACGCCAACGGCAAGGCAGTGGAGGAGGGCAAGTAGCCCTCAGTTGGCAATGAAATGGCGCGGCTCGTGGCGGGCGTCACGGGTCAGCGCGGCCAGCACTTGCAGGGGGTTCTGGCTGAGTTCGATCGCAAGGCCCAGGCGGATGCTGTCGATCACCCGTTGCAGGCGCACCGGGTCGTTGCGTTGGGCCGGGGTGATGAGGCGCTTGGCGACCACGCCGGCGTCGTCGGACAGGGTCAGCATGATACTGCCGTCGAGGTTTGCAATGCTCAGGTTCACCCGGTATTCGGGCGCGAATGCAGCACTGATTCGTTCGAATGGGTTGTTCATGGTCTTGCTTCTGCGTTGAGTGAATGCAGAGGTTGACCGGGACGTTCGCACGTTGGTTCAGCGCCATTGATCGGCACAAACGAAAACGCCCGGCTCAAGGCCGGGCGTTTTGCATTGCCGATCAGGCGTCCGGGTCACTCAGTTCCAAGACGCCGCGCTTGCTGCGCAGCTTGCCGTAGAAGTGCTCCAGCGCGTGATTGAGCTTGGTGGCGGCACCGTCGACTGCCTGGTCCAGCGAACTGGCGGTGTGGGTCACGGAAATCGGTTGGTGGCCTTTCGGGCGAGCCTCCATCTGGCAGCGTTTGTCATGCGGTCCGGGCTTGACGCCGTTCTCGTCGCGCAGGTGAACCTCGATGCGGGTGAGGTCTTCTTCGTAACGTTCCAGCGAGTTCTGCAGTGTGCTGCGGACCCACTGGTCGAGCCGGGCGTTACCGTCGAAATCGTTGCTGCTGTTGACCTGGATTTGCATGATTCAATCCTTATTCAGCTTGCTCGCATGGAGACGCGCCTAGGCCCTTGAGACCCTTGGAATTTCTGCGCCTCTTGACTCTAAGGTCAGGCAACTGCGGAATGAATTCAAGCCCTTTTTGAAAATAAATTTCTTGTTGCAACTGGGCTTACCGTGACGCGTGGCTCGTACGGCCAAATGGGTAGAGGGGGCTGGGCTTTGCTTATGAGAATTGAAATCATTATTATTGCAGCCCCAAGAACGCCCGGACCTCGCCATGACGCGCAAAACCGCCGGCCTCCCGCTCAGCTATCGCCTGGCCGTGACATCCCGTAGCCTGGCCGCGCTGCTGGGCGGCTATCTGCTGGCGTCCCTTGCGAGCGTCTGTATTGCCTTGCTGGCGCCACTGCCCAAGGTCGATGCCACGCTCACCGGCCTGCTGCTGTCGTTCGTCTTCTACCTGCTGGCGTTCATCTGGTGTTTCGCCTGCCGCAGCGCCTGGCGTGCCTGGTTGGGCGTATTGGCGCCAAGCCTGCTGCTGGGCGTGATCAGCGGCGTTGCCTACTGGATGAAAAACCCATGAAAGAAGGCTTCCGCCAGGCCATGGCCTGGCTGCACACCTGGACCGGCCTGATCTTCGGCTGGCTGTTGTTCGCCATCTTCCTTACCGGCACGCTGTCGTACTTCAAGGAAGAAATCACTCATTGGTCGCAGCCTGAAGTGCGCAGCCATGCCCTGGACCCGATCAATAGCCTGGCAGTCGCTCAACGTTACCTGCAGGACAATGCAGGGCATTCGAGTACCTGGTTCATTCGCATGCCGAACGAACGGGAGGCCGCCTTGAGTGTGGGCTACCGCGACCCCAGTGGCGGCCCGCGTGGCTTCGTCAGGAAAACCCTCGATACCCAGACCGGCCAGCCGGTGGACGCACGTGACAGCCGCGGTGGTGAGTTCTTCTACCGCTTTCACTTCCAGCTTCAGATGCCTTACCCGGTTGGCCGTTGGCTCTCGACGTTCTGCGCTTTCATCATGCTGCTGGGGTTGGTCACCGGCATCATTACCCACAAGAAGATCTTCAAGGAGTTCTTCACTTTCCGCCCTGGCAAGGGGCAGCGTTCCTGGCTGGACGGGCACAACGCCATCGGCGTGCTGGTGCTGCCGTTTCACCTGATGATCAGCTACAGCAGCCTGGTGCTGTTCATGTACATGGTGATGCCGGCGGGCATCATGGCCAGCTACGGCAATGACACCGACAAGTACTTCAACGACCTGTTTGGCCGCAACGATGCGCCCAAGGCGGCCCAGGTGGCCACGCCGCTGGTAGCGCTGCCGAACCTGTACGCCAAGGTGCAGGCGCTGCAGCCGGGGGCGCGTGTCGGCAACATCCAGGTGCAGAACCCGGGCGACAGCAATGCCCGCGTCACCTTCACCCAATCGGCAGCCGACCACGTGGCTTATCGGCGTAGCGCCAACTGGACATTCGATGGGGCCAGTGGTGCGCTGTTGAGCCAGGGCAAGCCAGAGAGCGGGGTAATGATGACCGCCTTCAGTTTCGCCGGCCTGCACATGGGTAACTTTGCCGGGCCTTGGCTGCGCTGGCTGTACTTCTTCTTTGGCGTGGCCGGTACTGCGGTGATTGGTACCGGGTTGGTGATGTGGTTGGGCAAGCGCCAGCTCAAGCACGCCAAGAACGGGCATATGCCAGGTGAGCTGCGTTTGGTCGAAGTGCTCAATATTGCCAGCATGAGCGGCTTGTTGCTGGCGGTGGCGAGCTTCTTCTGGGCCAACCGCCTGGTGCCCATGGCTGTCGAAGGCCGGGCCGATTGGGAGGTCAATGCTTTCTTCATCGCCTGGGGCCTGTCGCTGGTGCACGCCGTGCTGCGTAGCGGGCGCAAGGCCTGGGGCGAGCAACTGGCGCTGGGGGCGCTGGCCTTCGCCCTGCTGCCGGTGCTCAATGGCCTGACGACTGACCGGGGCTTGAACCATTCGGTACTGGAGGGTGACTGGGCCATGGCCGGCTTCGATCTGACAGCCCTGGGGACTGGCCTGTTTCTGGCCTGGCTGGCCCACAAGATGCTGGCCAGCCCAACCCCCGTAGCCAAGCGCGCGGCGCGTGCGACAAAAAAGTCGAGCATTGAAACGGTGGAGGTGAGCTGATGCTGGGTAACGCACTGATTGCCTTTGCGGGCTTCGTTGCCCTGTGCCTGGCGATGGAAAAGCACTTCAGCGACTTGCTCGGGCGCAAGCCGAGCCCTAGGCACTTGCTCCTGTTACGTGTTGCAGGTTGGCTGCTGCTGATGCTGTCGCTGGTGCTCAGCGTGTACCTGCGTGGCTGGGCCCTCGGCCTGGTGGAGTGGACCGCAGTGATGATGGCCGGGGTAACACTGTGGGTGTTCGGCCTGCCGTACCAGCCTCGTCTGCTGCTGGGCCTGGCTGCCGTCAGCGTGGTGCTGGGCCCCATGCTGGCCGTATCTGCTGCGTGATCCCTGTGAGCGAGCCGAGGGATATCATCGAACCTGACGCTGACAGCGCAGGCGCGCGTGCACGTTTCGTCCAGGTGTTCCAGGCCCAGCGTGCGCGTATGGAGGCGTTGGTAAGCCGTCGGGTCGGCTGCCGCGCCACCGCTTCGGACTTGGTCCAAGAGCTGTTCCTGCGTTTCTGGCGTCGCCCCGAGGTCAAGGTCGAGGCGCTGGACACTTACCTGCTGCGTTGCGCGGGCAACCTGGCCATAGACCACCTGCGCAGCGAAAGTAGCCGCGAACGCGTGGCCGAAGCCGCTGTGCCGGTGAGCGAGGCGAGCCTGGCCCAGGCCCCTGAGCAGGCCGTGGAGGTTGACCACGACTTGCAGCGTATCGAGGCCACCTTGCGTGCCTTGCCCGAACGCACCCGGCAGATCTTCCTGCTCAACCGCATTCACGGCTGCAAGTACAGCGAGATCGCCAAAGCCATGCAGCTGTCCCAGAGCGCCGTGGAAAAGCATATGATGCGCGCCCTCGAAGCGTGCAAGGCGAGTGTTGCCGAGCCCGCGTCCACCCCACGCCGGCCAGGGAGCGCCCGTCGATGAGCCGTTTACCGCCGATCACCGAAGCGCAGTTTCAGGCTGCCCTGCAATGGTTCAACCGGATCAACGAGCAACCCGGGCAAGCCGAAGGGGCGGCATTCAAGCGCTGGTTGCTGGCCGACCCCGCGCACCGCGCAGCTTATGAACAGGCCCAGGTGCTGTGGCAGAAAAGCGCCGCCCCGGCGGCGCGGCTGGCGGACGAAGAACAGGACGCCCTGCAGCGCTACCTCGATGCCATGGCCAGACCGCCGGCGCGTGGCGGGTGGCGGCGGGTGGCAGGGCTGGCGTTGGCAGCCTGCCTGGTGCTGGCCGTGGGCGTCGCCGGGGGCTGGCACCCGGGGTACTGGTTGCGGGACCTGCAGGCGGACTACAGCAGTGCCGGGCAGATTCGCCAGGTGACCTTGGCCGACCAGTCACAGGTGACGCTTGATGCCGGTAGCGCCATTGCGGTCGACTTCGCCCAGGGTGAGCGCCGTGTGCGGTTGCTGCATGGTGCGGCGTTCTTCGAGGTTACCCATACCGGTGAGCCGTTCCTGGTGGAAGCTGCCGGCGGCGAAGTGCGGGTGCTCGGCACCCAGTTCGAGGTGCGTGAGCAAGGCGAGGGTGCCCAGGTGACGGTGCGCAGCGGGCGTGTGGGCGTCAGCCCCGCGCAGGGCACTGTGGCGCGAGAACTGACTGCCAACCAGCAGCTGACCTACCGCGCAGGCAGGGTAGGCGACACCCTGGCGGTGGACAGTGACAACCGCCTGGCCTGGCGCCAGGGGTGGCTGAACTATTACCAGGTGCCGCTGGCGCAGGTGATAGATGACCTAGGGCGTTATTACCCGGGGCGTATCCTGTTACTCGACGGTGACCTGGGGCAGCGCAAGGTCAGCGGCAGCTTCCCGGTGGCCGAGCCGCTGCTGGCGCTGGATTCGCTGGGCAAGGTGATGGGTTTTTCACGGCAGATCGTGTTGGGGCGTTTGACCCTGATTCGGTAGTTGCCTGTGCCGGCCTCTTCACGGGTAACCCCCCGTAGGAGCGGGTTTACCCGCGAAGAGGTCGCCACAGCAAAAATATTTCCAGGCACAGGTGAGGTAACAGCACGTGGCATCCGTGTAATGAGTGAAAGTGCGATTCATTCGCAGTAATCACCCTCTCACAGGTCAGCGTCCATGAAGTTCTCCCCGCGTTGCGTCCCTCTCTGGTTCGGCCTTGCTGCGCTCCCGGCCTTCGCTGTCGCCCCCCTGGCAACTGCGGCCGAGCAGTTGCAGGCCTATGCCTTCGCCCAGCCGGCCCAACCCTTGGCCCAGGCCCTGAACGCCTTCAGCCGCACCACTGGCCAGAGCGTGGTCTACACCCTCGAGCTGCCGGGCGTGCAAGCGCCAGCGCTGAAGGGTCGGTTCAGCGCCGAGCAGGCGCTGCAACAACTGCTGGGCAACGCTGGGCTGGCCTGGCGCCGCGTCGACGCACGTACCCTGACCCTCGAACCTGCAGACACCTCCGGTGCCCTCAACCTGCAGGCCACCACCGTGACCTCGCAACAGGACGACTACAGCTACCAGCCCCCGGCCAGCGCTTCGATCATGCGCGGGCAGGGCCCGAACCAGGACATCCCCCAGGCAATCAACGTGGTACCGGCCCAGGTCATCCGCGACCAGGCCCCGCGCAACCTCGATGATGCCCTGGCCAACGTCAGCGGCATTACCCAGGGCAACAACTTCGGCGGCACGTCCGACACGGTGATGAAACGTGGCTTTGGCGACAACCGCGACGGCTCGATCATGCGCGATGGCATGCCCGTGGTGCAGGGTCGCAACCTCAACGCCAGCACCGAGCGGGTTGAAGTGCTCAAGGGGCCTGCCTCGCTGCTGTACGGTATCCAGGACCCGGGTGGGGTCATCAACGTGGTCAGCAAGCGTCCGCAGTTGCAGCAGTACAACGCCCTGACCGTGCGCGGCTCGACCTATGGCAGCGGCAAGAACGGCAGCGGTGGCGGGCTCGACAGCACGGGCGCACTGGGTGACAGCAACTTCGCCTACCGCCTGGTCGTCGACCACGAAGACGAGGACTACTGGCGCAACTACGGTGTGCACCGCGAATCGCTGGTGGCACCGTCGCTGGCCTGGCTGGGCGAAGACACCCAGGTGGTGCTGGCCTACGAGCACCGTGAGTTTCTCTATCCCTTCGACCGTGGCACCGCGTTCGGCAACAACGGCCACCCGCTGAACATCCCTGCCACGCGCCGCCTGGACGAGCCGTTCAACGACATGGAAGGGCGCTCCGACCTGTATCGCCTGGAAGTCGACCATCAGCTGTCCGATGACTGGAAGCTGCACTTCGGCTACAGCTTCAATCGTGAGACCTACGATGCCAGCCAGGTTCGCGTGACCGGCGTCAACGAAACCCAAGGCACGCTGACACGCAGCATCGACGGCACTCACAACGCCATGAGCCGTGACCAGTTCGTGACTCTGAGTCTCAATGGCAATGTCGAGCTGGCGGGGATGCAGCATGACCTGCTGTTCGGCATCGACCATGAAGACCGCAAGATCTTTCGCGGTGACCTGATTCGCCAGACGCCACAGTCCACGTTCAGTTATCTGGACCCGGTCTACGGACAGGAAGTGGAGGGCACCAACGTGCGAGCCAGCGACAGTGACCAGACCGACAAGCTGCGCACCGATGCGCTGTTCGTGCAGGACGCGCTGCACCTCGATGAGCACTGGATCCTTGTAGCAGGTGCGCGTTTCCAGCAGTACGACCAGTACGCGGGCCGCGGTCGCCCGTTCAAGGCCAATACCGACATCAGTGGCCAGGCCTGGGTACCCCACGCCGGTATCGTTTACAAAGTCGACGACCAGCTCTCGTTCTATGGCAGCTACAGCGAGTCGTTCAAGCCCAACTCGACCATCGCGCCGCTGACCGGCAATGTCGTGCTCGATTCCTCGGTGGCACCTGAGGAGGGCAAGGCGTGGGAGCTGGGCGCCAAGCTCGACATGCCAGGCCGCATCACAGGCACCCTGGCATTGTTCGATATCACCAAGCGCAATGTACTGGTCTCGAACTTTGACGCCGTCACAAGCGAGACGGTCTACAGCAATGCGGGTGAGGTCAGTTCACGCGGTGTGGAACTCGACGTGACCGGCCAGATCAGCGAGCGCTGGAGCCTGATCGGCAGCTATGCACTGACCGATGCCAAGGTCACCAAGGACCCTGATCTTGAGGGCAATCGCCTGCAGAACGTGGCCCGGCACAGCGGCTCGCTGTCGGCGGTGTATGACTTTGGCAGCCTGTTCGGGGGTGACCGGCTGCGCTTCGGTGCCGGCGCCCGTTATGTGGGCGAGCGTTCGGGTAACGCGACCAATACCTTCGACCTGCCGAGCTATACCGTTGCCGATGCGTTTGCCACTTATGAAACCAAACTCGACGAACACAACGTGCGTCTGCAACTGAACGTGAAGAACCTGTTCGACAAGGTGTATTACAGCTCGGCGGTGAACCAGTACTTTGTGGCGATTGGCGATGCGCGGCAGGTCAGTTTGTCGAGCACCTTCGAGTTCTAGGCAAATGGGGCCGCAGAGCGGCCCCGGTTTCAGATGAAAAAGGCCTTGCGGTATTCGCCAGGTGTGGCCCCCAGGGCTTGGCGAAACCGGTTGCTGAAATGGCTGGCACTGGCAAACCCGCACAACAAGGCAATCTCCCCCAGCGGTAACACGCCCAGCCGCAACAGCTGGCATGCCCGGTGCAGCCGCCTCGCCAGCAGATACTGGTGCGGCGGGAGCCCGAAACTGGCGCGGAACATGCGCGCAAAGTGGTATTCGGACAGATTGCAGCGCAGCGCCAGCTCTTCCAGGGTGATGGGCTGGTCCAGGTGTGCCTCGAGGTAGTCGACCAGCTGTCGGCGCAGGTTTGGCGCCAGCCCGCCTTTCAGGCGCAGGCCTTGGCGCAACCCGACCTGGCTGAGCAGCGCATGGTCAACGATCTCGTGCGCCAGGCTGCTGGCCAGCAGGCGCTCGCCGGGCTCGTCCCAGTCCAGCTGGATCAATTGACGAAAGCGGGCAGCCTGCTGCGGGTCGTCCAGAAAGGTCGCTTCCTGCAGTTGCAGCTCGCGCGGTTCCCGGTCGAGCAGGCGTACACAGCCCAGGGCGAACTGCGCCTCGCTGACATACAGGTGTGCCAGGCGGATCGCGCCATTGACGACCCAGTTCGATTCCTGCCCGGCCGGCATCACGCACAGCTTGTCGGGCGCACCTTTGTCGGCCGGGCGCTGGCGGCGGAAGGTGCCGGTGCCGTCGGCGATGTAGCACGACAGGGTGTGATGGCTAGGCGCCTGGTAGTCGCGGGCATCGTCACGGTTGCTCCACAACGCTGCCGCCAGTCCGTCGCCCAGGTGCGCGCTCAGCTCCAGCCTGGCGTTGGGCGAGGCATGCATGGCGTTGAACACTTGCAACTGGGTGAGTGGCGTCATTGGCGGGTCCTCTTGCCTGCCATCCTACTGCGCCCTGGATCGAGTGACAGCTACCGGCGCAAGAAAAGCGCAAGTTCGTGCAAGCAGACAGAGGCCGATCGAAAGAACACTGGTGATCCCTGTAGGAGCGGGTTTACCCGCGAAGCGCCGGGCACCGATTTCCAAAGGCCCAAGGAACCGCCACCATGAACCTGTCACTCTACCTGCTCACCGTCCTGATCTGGGGCACCACCTGGATCGCCCTGAAACTCCAGTTGGGCGTGGTCGCGATCCCGGTGTCGATCGTCTACCGCTTCGCCCTGGCCGGGCTGATCCTGTTTGCTTTCCTGTTGCTTACCCGCCGGCTGCAACCCATGAACCGCCGTGGTCACCAGATCTGCCTGGCCCAGGGCCTGTGCCTGTTCTGCGTCAACTTCATCTGCTTCCTCAGCGCCAGCCAGTGGATCGCCAGCGGCCTGATCGCGGTGGTGTTCTCCACCGCCACACTGTGGAACGCGCTTAACGCTCGCCTTTTCTTCGGCCAGAAAATCGCCAGCAATGTGCTTGGCGGGGGTGCCTTGGGCTTGCTTGGCCTGGGCCTGCTGTTCTGGCCGGAGCTGTCGCATCACGCAGCCAGCCGCGAAACCCTGTACGGCCTTGGCTTGGCCCTGTTCGGCACGCTGTGCTTCTCGGCCGGCAACCTGCTGTCGAGCATGCAGCAGAAGGCCGGGCTCAAGCCGATGACCACCAATGCCTGGGGCATGGTCTATGGGGCGGTGATGCTGGCGCTGTTCTGTGTGGTCAGCGGCGTGCCGTTCAGCATGGAGTGGAATGCGCGTTATATCGGTTCGCTGCTGTACCTGGTGGTGCCGGGGTCGGTAATTGCCTTCACTGCCTACCTGACGTTGGTCGGGCGAATGGGCCCGGAGCGGGCAGCTTACTGCACGGTGTTGTTCCCGTTGGTGGCGTTGAATGTGTCGGCGGTGGCCGAGGGTTACCAGTGGACGGCGCCGGCCTTGCTCGGCTTGGTGGCGGTGATGGCGGGGAATGTGCTGGTGTTTCGCAAGCCCCGGGCCAGGGTGGCTGGGGGTGTTGTGGTAGCCAAATAGGTGATGGGTTGCCTGGGCCGGCCCTTTCGCTCCAAATTGTAGGAGCGGGTTTACCCGCGAAGAGGCCGGCACAGGCACTCCAAAACGGTCAGCCCTTCCACACCTGCGGGTTCACCAAGTCCCGCGGCCGCTCGCCCAGCAGCGCCGCACGCAGGTTGTCGATCGCCCGGTTGGCCATGGCCTCACGGGTTTCGGCAGTAGCCGAACCAATGTGCGGCAGCGTCAGCGCATTGGGTAGCTTGAACAGCGGCGAGTCGCTCAGCGGCTCTTTCTCGTACACGTCCAGGCCCGCGCCGCGAAGGGTGCCGTTCTGCAGCGCCTCAATCAGCGCCGCCTCATCCACCACCGGCCCACGGGCAATGTTGATCAGGAACGCACTCGGCTTCATCAGCTTCAGCTCGCGGCTGCTGATCAGTTTGTGGGTGGCATCGGACAACGGCACCACGATGACCACGAAGTCGGCTTCGGCCAGCAACTGATCCAGGCTGCGGAACTGCGCGCCCAGCTCCTGCTCCAGCGCGGTCTTGCGGCTGTTGCCGCTGTACAGGATCGGCATGTTGAAGCCGAAGCGGCCACGGCGTGCCACTGCTGCACCAATGTTGCCCATGCCGACGATGCCCAGGGTCTTGCCATGCACATCGCTGCCGAAGTGGGCCGGGCCCACGGTGGCCTGCCAGTTGCCGGCCTTGGTCCAGGCATCCAGCTCGGCGGTGCGCCGGGCGCAGCCCATGATCAGCGAGAAGCCCAGGTCGGCGGTGCTTTCGGTCAGCACGTCGGGGGTGTTGGTCAGGGCGATGCCGCGCTCGTTGAAGTAGTTGAGGTCGTAGTTGTCATAGCCGACCGACACGCTGGACACCACCTCCAGCCTGGCCGCGCCTTCAAGCTGCGCCCGGCCGAGCTTGCGGCCAACGCCGATCAGGCCATGGGCTTCGGGCAGGGCTTCGTTGAACTGGGCGTTGATGTCGCCGAGCTTGGGGTTGGGCAGAATCACGTTGAAGTCTTGCTGCAGGCGCTCGGCCATGGCCGGGGTGATACGGCTGAAGGCCAGGACGGTCTTTTTCATCGGGCAACTTCTCTGCTAGGCGGGGTGGGGCTGTGCCGGCCTCTTCGCGGGCAAGCCCGCGCCTACAGGGGCGCGGTGCCTTGCAGGAACGGGCTTGCCCGCGAATGGGCCGGAACAGGCGAAATCAATGGTTAGCAACCTACCATTGTCCGCCCCCGCAATGCAGCAGCTTTTTAGTTGGCGATCAGCACCTGGTGGGTTTTCAGGTCTGCCTCATGCGCGGCAAGAATCTCTGGCAGCGAGTTGCGCAGGTACTCGACCCAGGTCTTGATCTTGGCATCCAGATACTGCCGCGATGGATAGATGGCATACAGGTTCAGCTCCTGCAGGCGATATTCGGGCAGCACCCGAACCAGGCTTCCGTCCCGTAGGCCCTCGATAGCCGAATAGATCGGCAGCACGCCTACGCCCATGCCACTGCGGATCGCAGTCTTCATGGCATCGGCGGTATTCACCATGAACGGCGAACTGGTGATGTTGACCATCTCTTGGCCTTCCGGGCCATCGAACAGCCATTTCTCCAGCGGTATGACCGGGCTGACCATGCGCAGGCAGGCGTGCTTGAGCAGGTCGGCAGGCTTGTGCGCCACGCCATGCTGGGCGATGTAGGCGGGCGAGGCACAGACAATGCTGTAGGTGATGCCCAGGCGCTGCGAAACGAACCCTGAGTCGGGCAGTTCGGTGGCCAGCACGATGGAGACGTCATAACCCTCGTCGAGCAGGTCGGGCACGCGGTTGGCCATGGTCAAATCGAAGGTCACGTCCGGGTGCGTTTCGCGGTAGCGGGCGATGGCATCGACCACGAAGTGCTGGCCGACCCCGGTCATCGAATGCACCTTCAACTGCCCGGCCGGGCGCGCATGGGCGTCGCTGGCTTCGGCCTCGGCTTCTTCGACGTAGGTAAGAATCTGTTCGCAACGCATCAGGTAACGCTTGCCGGCTTCGGTCAGCGCAATGCGGCGGGTGGTACGGTTGAGCAGCCTTGTTTGCAGATGGGCTTCCAGGTTGGAGACCGCCCGCGACACGTTCGCGGTGGTCGTATCCAGTTGCGCCGCAGCGGCAGTGAAGCTGCCGAGTTGGGCTACGCAACTGAAAGCACGCATGTTTTGCAGGGTGTCCATGGGTCACTCTCGAGGTAGAGGACAAAATTGTGTCACGAAGTAACTTGGAAAAGAGAAAAAGTTGCCTTCGACCAAAGGCGGATTATCGCTGTTTTGGTAACAAAGATTCGCAGGAATCTGTGCTTATCGCCAGTGCTGCCGCCCCCTAGAATTGCCCGGCCCCCTTCACCTCTTCCTCGGGAAATCGCAGCTGTGCCGCGTCGCATCATCAGAACGCTCAAGGCGTTCAGTGCCTGTGCCCTTGCCCTCACCTTGAGCGGCTGTATCGGAACCTGGGGCATTGCCCCGCAAAGCAAGACGCTGCAAGCCAATACCTTGACCACCGACGCGGCCATTCGCGAAGCCGCGACCGACGCTCACTGGCCCGACCAGCAGTGGTGGCACGCCTATGGCGACCCGCAGCTGGACCGCTGGATTGCCCTGGCCGTTGCCGGTAGCCCGAGCCTGGCCATGGCTGCGGCGCGGGTGCGCGAAGCCAAGGCCATGGCCGGTGTGGTCGAGTCGGCGGAAAAGCTCCAGGCCAACGGCCAGGCCACGCTCAAGCGCCACAACTGGCCTGAAGACCAGTTTTATGGCCCCGGCGCGTTGTCGGGTGCCAACACCTGGGACAACAACGCCGCCATCGGTTTCAGCTACGCCCTTGACCTGTGGGGGCGCGAGCGCAATGCCAGCGAGCAGGCCGTGGACCAGGCGCACATGAGCGTGGCCGAAGCCCGCCAGGCCCAGCTGGAACTGCAGAACAATGTGGTGCGTGCCTACATCCAGTTGAGCCTGCATTTTGCCCAGCGCGATATCGTCAAGGCCGAACTGGAACAGCAGGAGCAGATCCTGGCCCTGGCCAAGCGCAGGCTGGATGCCGGCATCGGCACCCATTTCGAAGTCAGCCAGGCCGAAGCGCCGCTGCCGGAAACCCACCGCCAGCTCGACAGCCTGAACGAAGAGATTGCCCTGACCCGCAACCAGCTGGCGGCACTGGCAGGCAAGGGCCCGGGCGAAGGCGCCCAGTTGCAGCGCCCGACCCTGGCCCTGGCTGCACCGCTGAACCTGCCGTCGAACCTGCCGGCCGAATTGGTTGGCCAGCGCCCCGACGTAGTTGCCAGCCGCTGGCAGGTGGCTGCGCAGGCGCGGGGTATCGACGTCGCTCACGCCGGCTTCTTCCCCAACGTCGATCTGGTCGGCAGCCTGGGCTTCATGGCCACCGGCGGTGGGCCGCTGGAATTCCTGACCGGGCGCAAGTTCAACTACAACGTCGGCCCTGCCATCAGCCTGCCGATCTTCGACGGTGGCCGTTTGCGCTCGCAGTTGGGCGCGGCTTCCGCCGGCTATGACGTGGCCGTGGCGCGCTACAACCAGACTGTGGTCGGTGCGCTCAAAAACATCTCCGACCAGTTGATCCGCCGCGAGTCGATGAAAGAACAGTCGCACTTCGCCGCCGAATCGGTTGCTGCCGCGCAGAAAACCTACGACATCGCCATGGTCGCGTTCCAGCGCGGCCTTACCGACTACCTGAACGTACTCAACGCGCAGACCTTGCTGTTCCGCCAGCAGCAGGTGCAGCAGCAGGTGCAGGCCGCCCGCCTGATTGCCCATGCCGAGCTGGTCACCGCCCTGGGTGGTGGCCTGCAGGCCGGTCAGGATGCGCCGAAAGAGGAACGCCAGGCAGCACCGAAGACCCCGGCCACCCTGGCCATTTTCGACAAGAAGCCGGATAACGCCGAATGAGCACTTCCAGTTTGCCCGTGCGCTGGCTGCAAAGCCTGGAATGGCGCCGGGGCTTCTTTGCCTGGGCACGCACCGACGGCGTGACCTGGGTGTACATCTTCAAGGTGCTGGCCGCTGCGTTCATCACCTTGTGGTTGGCCATGCGCCTGGAGCTGCCGCAACCGCGTACAGCGATGATCACTGTTTTCATCGTCATGCAGCCGCAAAGCGGGCATGTGTTCGCCAAGAGCTTCTACCGGGTGCTAGGCACCCTGGCCGGCTCGGCGATGATGGTGGCGCTGATCGCCATCTTCCCGCAGAACACCGAGCTGTTTCTGCCCAGCCTGGCCCTGTGGGTGGGCCTGTGCTCAGCCGGTGCCATGCGCTACCGCACCTTCCGCGCCTATGGTTTCGTGCTGGCTGGCTACACCGCAGCGATGATCGGCCTGCCGGTGCTGCAACACCCCGACCAGGCGTTCATGGCAGCGGTATGGCGGGCGCTGGAAATCGCCCTGGGTATTCTGGTGTCGACCTTCGTCAGTGCCGCGATCCTGCCGCAGTCGGCCAGTGCCGCAATGCGCAACGCCCTGTACCAGCGCTTTGGCGTGTTTGCCGGGGTGGTGGTCGAGGCCCTGCGTGGCGACAGTCAAAAGGACCGCTTCGAGAGCAGCAACGTGCGCTTCGTGGCAGAGGCCGTGGGCCTCGAGAGCCTGCGCAACGTCACCGCTTTCGAAGACCCGCACATGCGCCGTCGCAGTGGCCGGCTGGTGCGCATGAACAGCGAGTTCATGGCCATCACCACCCGCTTCAATGCCTTGCACCGCTTGCTGGAGCGCCTGCGTGCCCGTGGCCCGCTGCAGATCGTCAGTGCCATCGAACCGGGCCTGAACACCTTGGTGGAGTTGCTGCAGCCCTATGTGGGCCGGGCGTTGACTGACGCCGATGCGCTGCGCCTGACCCTGGAGCTGGCCGCCTACAAGGAAGGCCTGCAGGCCCAGGTGCGGGGGCTGCGGGCTGAGTACCTGGCAACGGACCCCAGCGAATCCGACCTGCTCGATTTTCACACTGCGTTCGAGCTGCTGTACCGCTTCGTCGACGAGATGTTGAGCTACGCCGAAACCCATGCCTCGCTAGCCGCGCACAAGCACGAGCGCGAGCAGTGGGACGAGCCCTACGTGGCGCAGACCAGCTGGCTGGTATCGCTGGCGGCCGGTGTGCGCGCCTCGGCAGTGCTGTTGCTGCTGGGCAGTTACTGGCTGCTCAGCGATTGGCCCAGTGGCGCCATGATGACCCTGATCGCCACGGTCACCGTATGCCTTTCGGCGGCGTCACCCAACCCCAAGCGCATGTCGTTCCAGATGGCTTGCGGCACGGCCATCGGCGCTTTTGTCGGCTTCTTCGAAACCTTCTTCGTGTTCCCCTGGATCGACGGTTTTCCGCTGCTGTGCATGGTGCTGGCGCCTGTGTTCGTGCTGGGCGCGTTTCTTTCGTCGCGCCCCGCCTACGCCGGTTATGGCATCGGCCTGCTGGTGTTCTTCGCGATTGGTTCGGTGCCGAACAACCTCACCGTTTATGACCCGTACACCTTCATCAACGACTACATCGGCATGGTGATCGGCATGTTCGTCTGTGCCGCCGCCGGGGCGATCATCCTGCCGCCCAACAGCCGCTGGTTGTGGAGCCGCCTGGAGCAGGCGTTGCGCGAGCAGGTGCTGTTCGCCATCAGCGGCCGCCTGCGCGGCCTGGGCTCGGCCTTCGAAAGCCGCACCCGCGACCTGCTGCACCAGGCCTATGGCCTGGCGGCCGGCAAGCCGCAGGTGCAAAGCCAGCTGATGGGCTGGATGTTCACCGTGCTGGAGATCGGCCACGCCGTCATCGAGCTGCGCAAGGAGCAAGCCCGCGCCCCGGTGCACCCGGCCTATGCCGAGTCGCAGCCCTGGCGCCAGGCAATCCGTGTCATGGGCCGTGCGCTGACCCGGCTGTTCCTGCAGCCCAGCGCCAGCAACCACGAGCGCGCACTGGTGGCAGTGGACCACGCCATCGCCCGCGTGCAGGCCACCGACGAGCCATTCGCCCGGCACTTCGACACCTCGGTGCTGCGCCGCGTGCAAAGCTACCTGCACTTCATTCGTACTTCCCTGCTGGACCCACAGTCGCCACTGGCACCGGCGAAAGGACTGCACCATGCCCCGTGAGATCGCCTTCCATGGCGTGTACATGCCCACCATGACCTTGATGTTCCTGTTTGCCCTGGGCCTGGCCTGGGGCCTGGACCGGTTCATTGCCAGCCATGATGGCTACCGCTTCTTCTGGCACCCGGCGCTGCTGCGCCTGAGCCTGTTCGTCTGCTTGTTCGGCGCCATGGCGCTGTCTGTCTACTGGTGAGAATCCTTCGATGAAAAAGTTCTTCAGCCTGATCGCCACCCTGCTGGTGCTGGTCGCTGCCGTGGCCATCGGTCGCCAGTTGTGGCTGCACTACATGACCACGCCATGGACCCGTGATGGCCGTGTGCGTGCCGACATCATCAACGTCGCTGCCGACGTGCCCGGTTACGTGGTGGATGTACCGGTCAAGGACAACCAGCGGGTGAAGAAGGGCGACCTGCTGATCCAGATCGACCCTGAGCACTACCAGTTGGCCGTCGACCAGGCCAAGGCACTGGTCGCCTCGCGCAAGGCCACCTGGGAAATGCGCAAGGTCAATGCCAAGCGCCGTGCCGACATGGACAACCTGGTGATCTCCAAGGAAAACCGCGACGACGCCAGCAACATCGCCAATTCCGCCCAAGCCGATTATCAACAAGCCCTTGCCGAGTTGGCCGCAGCCGAGCTGAACCTCAAGCGTACGCATATCGTGGCGACGGTTGACGGCTATGTGACCAACCTGAATATTCACAAGGGCGACTATGCGCGTACCGGTGAAGCGGTGATGGCGGTGGTCGACGAGAATTCGTTCTGGGTTTACGGGTTCTTCGAGGAGACCAAGCTGCCGCATGTGAAGGTGGGGGACCAGGCCGAATTGCAGATGATGAGCGGCGAGCGTCTCAAGGGGCATGTGGAGAGCATCGCCCGCGGCATCTACGACCGTGACAACCCACAGAGCCGCGAGCTGATCGCCGACGTGAATCCGACCTTCAACTGGGTGCGGCTGGCACAGCGGGTGCCGGTGCGCATTCACATCGATGAAGTGCCGCAAGGGTTTTTGCTGGCGGCGGGGACGACCTGTACGGTGGTAGTCAAGCCTGGCGAAGGTTGACCTTCGCGACCATACCGGCCTCCCGCATCATCTGTGGGAGCCCTGCTGATGCATGCGTATTAGCCAGTCGGCTCAATCTGCGGCAGCCTCTTGCAGCAACTGGTCCCAATCGTCCGGTGGGTGGCCGCTATGCAACATCTTTTGAAAGACCTTGTAAGCATCGTCGTTACTTTCATAGGCCCGCTTGCTCGACTCGTCATTGACCCAGGCCAGCACGATGATCCTGCTGGGGGTGTGGTAGCGGAAGAACAACCGGTACTGCTGGAAGAACTTTGCTCTGAACCAGTGCTTGTGGTCACCGCCAAGTGTTGCCCCTTGCCGGTATTCGGGTTTGGTCGGGTCTTGAGGGATTACATCGAACGCCAACCGCCGGATGGCGGCCAGCCTTTTAAAGGTATTTCTTTTCGTATAACCCGTTGGGTCTTTGTCCCGTTGAGCCTCGACTTGAGCGCTTAGCGCGTCCAGTTTGGCCAGGAACAGCGGGTGGGCAATTACAGTCCATCCATGAATAACCAGAGGCTTCCTGCTCGCATCACTCATTCATCGTCCGCCGACAGAGGTTGATCCAGGTCGACCTCCGCGTCGCCGACAAGCTTGTCGAGGCGCGCGATGAGGCCAGCATCGACAACCTGCAGCCGTTGAGGGTTGGTAGCGATATCGTGTGCCAGGAAATCCAGAAATTTGCCCAGTACCGGATCGTCCTCGGTTGCCTCTGCGCGGGTGAGTATCACCCCACCGTCGGGGCGAATCGAGTAATGGATCTTGTCACGTTTTTTCAAGCCCAAGGCGCGCCGCACCGTTTCGGGAACAGTGGTTTGATAGCGATCGGTCAGCGTGGACTCGACGTCGAAGGTGGCAGCCATGAGTAATGTCCTGTGGGTGACAGCGATACAACCCAAGGTAATGCGATTGCATTGCCTTGTCAATGCAGGTGCATTACCACGCTGATGAGCGGTCAGGCAGAGCCCACCAACACTGGCATGTCTACCCGGTCAATCACCTTCGCGCTGATTGACGGGTCCAGCAACCGCCCCAACCGCGACAGGTGGCGGTGGCCCATGATGATCAGTTCGCAGTTCAATTCCTGCGCTTTGGCCACAATCGCTTCAACCGGCAGCCCGGCCACCATGCAGCCCTGGCTGGCGAAGCCGGCTTGCTGCAGTTCGCGCACGGCCTCGGCTACGGCGTGGTCGGCATGCTGCTGTTCCTGGCAGGCGGCGGGGTATTCTTCCAGTTCCTCGGCGGTGTAGGGCGCGGGTTGCTCATGCACGGCGAAGGTGGAATCGATGGCCAGCAGCACGTGCAGTTCGTGTTCGCCGGGGCGGCAGTAGCGGCGGGCGAGGGTGAGCAGGGTGCTGGAGGCGGGGGAGGCGTCGATGGCGATCAGGACGGGGCTGGGCATTGGAATCCTTGGCAGAGGCTGGCTTGTGTGTCTGCAGGATCGGCCCTTTCGCGGGCATGCCCGCTCCCACAGGTTGTGTCGCACAACATTCGGGAATTGTGGGGGGCCTGTGGGAGCGGGCGCGCCCGCGAAAAGGCCAAACCTGCCAATGCTTCATTTAAGGCCGAATACGCCCAGTGAATAAATGCCCCACCACGCAAGAGCGCATTGCGTCTGATGCAATCCTCCAACCTGCTACCATCGCGTTTCCCGCAGCTGTAACGGAAAACGGCCATGCAACTCCCGGACATGAACCTGCTCGTCGCCCTCGATGCCTTGCTCGACGAGGGCAGCGTGGTGGGCGCAGCGCAGCGCATGAACCTGAGCCCGGCGGCCATGAGCCGGACATTGGGGCGTATCCGCGATGCTTTGGGTGACCCGATCCTGGTGCGCGCCGGCCGTGGCCTGGTGCCTACGCCCCGTGCGTTGGCCCTGCGCGAGCAGGTGCATGGCCTGGTGGAGCAGGCCGGGCAGGTGTTCCGCAGCCGTGACGATGTCGACCTGGTCAACCTGGACCGTGCCTTCAACATCCGCACCAATGACCTGTTCATCGCCCTGTATGGCGCTCAGTTGTTGCGCATGATGCTGGCCCAGGCACCGCATACGGTGCTGCGTTTCGTGCCAGAGGGCAGCGGCGACGATGATGCGGTGCTGCGCAATGGGCAAATCGACCTGATCATCAGTTCAGCCATTGAACTGGGCCCTGAAATCAAGGTTCAGAGCCTGTTCAACACCTACTTCGTGGGCTTGGCGCGTGAAGGGCACCCGGTTTTCGATGACGAGATCACCCCTGAGCGCTTCGCCGCCTACCCGCACATCAGCGTGTCACGCCGTGGCCGTGCCAATGGGCCTATCGACGTGGCGCTGGCCAATTACAAGGTGGAGCGCCGGGTAGCGCTGATCACGACGAGTTTTCACTCCGCGATGTTTTCGCTGCCGGACTCGGACCTGATCTTGCCGATACCCGCCAATATCCTGAACAGTGTGAACAGGCTGAAACTGCCATTGCGGTCCTTCGAGATCCCCGTGCCACTGGAAAAGGTCAATGTCATGCAGGCATGGCACCCGCGGTTCGATAACGACCCGGCCCATCGCTGGCTGCGGCAGACGTTGAAGGTGTGCGGCAGGATGGACCCTTGAGGCGTATGGCACGTGCGCATCCGTTGCCCGATTGCGTTTGACGCAATATAAAACTGCCAACAAGTCAGTTTTCGTAAGCATTTGACCTTTTTAGACTTGCTCCAGTCGCAAATTTGTTGCCGGAGATGTCTGCCCATGAGTTCCCTGTCCGTCCCGTCTGCCGCCATGGCCGCCGCCCCTGCGCCGGCTGCGCCCGCGCAGGCTGCGTTCGGCCTGCAGGTGGTGGTCGGGTTGTTCGGTGTATTGCTGGCTGTGCTGTGCGCCGGCCTCAACGAGTCGGTAACCAAGATTTCCCTGGCCGATATCCGCGGCGCCCTGGGCATCGGTGCCGACGAAGGTGCCTGGTTGCTGGCGGTGTACAGCGCCGCTTCGGTCTCGGCCATGGCCTTTGCGCCGTGGCTGGCCACGACCTTCTCGCTGCGGCGCTTCACCCTGAGCGCAATTGGTCTGTTCGCCGTGTTTGGCCTGCTGCAACCGTTCGCCCCCAACCTGCACAGCTTGATGTTGCTGCGCGTACTGCAGGGCTTTGCCGCTGGCGCCTTGCCGCCGATGTTGATGAGCGTGGCCCTGCGCTTTTTGCCGCCAGGTATCAAGGTCTATGGCCTGGCCTGTTACGCCCTGACCGCCACCTTTGGCCCCAACCTCGGCACGCCACTGGCGGGGCTGTGGACCGAATACGTCGGTTGGCAATGGGCATTCTGGCAGATCATCCTGCCCTCGCTGCTGGCCATGGTCTGCGTAGGCTGGGGGCTGCCGCAGGACCCGCTGCGCCTGGAGCGTTTCAAACAGTTCGACTGGCGGGGCGTACTGCTGGGCCTGCCCGCCATCAGTTGCACTGTGCTGGGCCTGTCGCTGGGCGACCGCTGGGGTTGGTTCGACTCGCCGCTGATCTGCTGGCTGCTGGGCGGTGGCCTGCTGTTGCTGGTGTTGTTCATGTACAACGAGTGGTCCGAGCCGTTGCCGTTTTTCCAGTTGCGCTTGTTGCAGCGGCGCAACTTGAGTTTCGCCTTGGTGACCCTGGCCGGTGTGCTGATCGTGCTCTCGGGTGTGGGCAGCATCCCGTCGGCCTACCTTGCGCAGATCCAGGGCTACCGCCCAGCGCAGACCAGCCCGTTGATGATGCTGGTGGCCATGCCGCAACTGATCGCCCTGCCGCTGACGGCGGCACTGTGCAACATCCGCGCAGTGGACTGCCGCTGGGTGCTGGGCATTGGCCTGGCGATGCTGGCGGTGTCCTGTGTTGGCAGCAGCCTGCTGACCAGCGAGTGGATCCGTGGCGACTTCTACCCGTTCTACCTGCTGCAGGTGTTCGGCCAGCCGATGGCAGTGCTGCCATTGCTGATGCTGTCCACCAATGGCATGACCCCGCAGGAGGGCCCGTTCGCCTCCAGCTGGTTCAACACCGTCAAGGGCCTGGCCGCCGTCATCGCCGGTGGCCTGCTGGATGTTCTTGGCACCCTGCGCCGGCATTTCCATTCCAATCACCTGGTGGACAGCCTGGGCAACGCCCCGCTGGTTGACGGCAACGCCGCCGGCCTGGCCAAGCGCATTCACGACCAGGCGCAGGTATTGACCTCGGCTGACCTCTATCTGGTGCTGGCCTGTATCGCCGTAGCCCTGATCTGCCTGATTCCTTTCGTGCCTACCCGGGTCTATCCGCCGCGTGCGGTGGCTTGAACCCTGGATGATTTCGAGAACCATTGAAATGACCAACAACCGCAAAACCCTTTTCATCGGCTCGGTGCTGGCCGTGGCCGTCCTGGCCGGCATCGTCGGCCCCTGGATGTTTGGCAGTGACCACCGCCAGAGCACCAATGACGCCTATGTGAGCGCCGACTACACCGTGGTCGCGCCCAAAGTCGCCGGTTTCATCAAGCAAGTGCTGGTGGAAGACAATCAGCAGGTCACGGCTGGCCAGTTGCTGGCGACCATCGATGCGCGTGACTACCAGGCTGCGCTGGATGCTGCGCAGGCGCAGTTGCTGGTAGCCCAGGCACAAAGCGCCGATGCCCGCGCCACGCTTGAACGCCAGGACGCGCTGATTGCCCAGGCCGAAGCGGCAGTGAAGGCGGCTCAGGCTGAAGCGGCGTTCGCCGACCATGAAGTCAACCGCTACAGCCGCCTTGCCGAGCAGGGCGCGGGTACCGTGCAGAACGCACAGCAGGCGCGCAGTGCTGTCGATCAAGCCCGTGCTCGCCTGGCCAACGCTCAAGCTGCGCGGGTCGCGGCGCGCAAGCAGGTAGACATCCTCACGGCTCAAGTGGCCAGCGCCGATGGCCAGCTCAAGCGTGCCGAAGCAGGCCTGGAAAAGGCCCAGCTCGATCTGTCCTACACCCGCATCACAGCGCCGGTGGACGGTATGGTCGGCGAACGCGCCCTGCGCGTGGGGGCCTACGTCAACCCGGGCACCCGCCTGTTGTCGGTGGTGCCGTTGCAGCAGGCCTATGTGGTCGGCAACTTCCAGGAAACCCAGCTGACCCACGTACAGCCGGGCCAGCCGGTGCGCATCAGCGTCGACACCTTCTCCGGCGAAACCCTGCAAGGCCATGTGGAAAGCATTGCCCCGGCTACCGGCGTCACCTTCGCCGCAGTCAAGCCAGATAACGCCACCGGCAACTTCACCAAGGTGGTGCAACGCATTCCGGTAAAGATCGTCTTCGATGATGGCCAGCCACTGCTCACCCGCCTGCGTGTGGGCATGTCGGTAGAAGCCACCATCGACACGCGTGGCGACAAGCTGGACGGCAAAGAGGTAAGCGCGCGATGAAACCGGGATTACGCTTGAGCCCTTTGCTGCTGGCTGTGCTGCTGACCGGTTGCACCCTGGGCCCGGATTTCCTGCGCCCAGATAGCCAGGCCCCGCAGCAGTGGGCGCCGCTGCAAGGCGAGGCAGCGGCCAGCCAGCCGCAGGCCGAACCGCTTGAGCTGCGCTGGTGGGAAACGTTCCACGATGCCCGCCTGAGCGCGTTGATCCAGCGCGTTGCCGAACGCAACCTCGACCTGCAGATGGCCAGCGCGCGGCTGCTGCAAAGCCGTGCCCTGCGCAGTACCTTGGCTGCCGACGAAGTACCGTCGGTGGACGTGAATGCCGGTTACAGCCGCGCTCGTAACAGCGCCGATGGCTTGAGCGATCCGTCCGGCAAGTCCGGCAAAGAAGCCTTCAACCTTTGGCAGGGCGACCTGGTGGCCGGTTGGGAACTGGACCTGTGGGGCCGTGTGCGGCGTCAGGTCGAGGCTGCCGATGCCACGGTCGAAGTGGCCGAGAATGACCGCCGCGGTGTGCTGTTGGCACTGCTTTCGGAAACCGCCGGCAATTACATCCAGCTGCGTGCCGTGCAGCACACCCTCGATGTGACGCAGGATAACCTCAGGGTCGCCCGGCACAGCCTGAAGCTGTCCCAGGACCGCCAGGCTGAAGGCGTTGCCACACGCCTGGATGTGGCCCAGGCCAGCGCCCAGGTCGCTTCTATCGAAGCGCGCCTGCCAAGCCTGGAAGCGCGGCGTGATGACCTGATCAATGCCCTCAGCCTGCTCGCTGCCGAGCCGCCGCGCAGCCTCCAGGCCGAATTGCTGCCAGGCGGCGAGCTGCCTGCGCCGCAGCAGAAGTTTGCCATCGGCTTGCCGTCCGAACTGGCTGAGCGCCGCCCGGACATCCGCCAGGCCGAGGCCCGTCTGCATGCCGCCACTGCCAGCATTGGCGTGGCCAAGGCGGATTTCTACCCGAGTATCCGCCTGTCGGGCAGTGTCGGCTTCCAGGCTCTGCAGCTGTCGGATTTCGGTGGCTGGGATTCGCGTCGGTTCGCCTTCGGTCCACAGATGTCGCTGCCAATTTTCGAGGGCGGTCGGCTCAAGGGCACCTTGGAACTGCGCGAGGCGCAACAGCAGGAAGCCGCGCTGAACTATCGCAAGGTGGTGCTGGGGGCCTGGCATGAAATTGATGATGTGCTACGCCTGTACAACGCCAGTCAGTTGCGCCGTGATCACCTTGCCGAGGCCGTGCGGCAAAACCGTATCGCCCTGGAAACCGCCCAGCGCCAGTATGTGGAAGGGGCGGTGGACTTTCTCAATGTGCTGACGGTGCAAGGCGCGCTGCTGGCCAGCGAGGAGCAATGGATCGACAGCTCGGCGGCGGTGTCGCAGGCGCTGGTGGGGCTTTACAAGGCACTGGGCGGTGGCTGGCAGGCGTTTGACGAGCAGCTGCCGAATGCTCACAGTTAGAGAGGACGCGCAGCATCTGGAGGGCGGGGTACGGCGGTCCATGGCATGATGCTTTACAGCCTGTACTGGCCTCTTCGCGGGTGAACCCGCTCCTACACGACGGCCTGCGCCCAATCACCGAGATGTGTCCACCACCAATCTGTGTAGGAGCGGGTTTACCCGCGAATACGGTAGCGGCGGCAACGGTGAACGGCGGGTGAAAACTGGCCTGCAGGCCCGGCCCTTTCGCGGGTACAGGCAGGCGATCACTCAGAGCGGGCGCAGCAGGCCAAAGCGCTTGCGCAGCGCCCAGTCCAGCAACCGCCGCGGCAGCAACCGTGCCATCAGCGGCAAGGCTGTACTGCCATTCCCCAAACGTACCACCGCGGGCGCCGGCGACTTGCCGACTGCTGCCAGCACGCCTTGGGCAAATACCGCGGCCGACGTTGGCTTGTCCTGCGATGCCCGCGCCCGCGCCTGCACATGCTCACGCAAAGGCCACCACGCCGAGTCTACCGACAGCACCTGCTCAGCCTGGCGCTGGGCATTGCTGGCGAACTGCGAGGCAATTGCACCCGGCTGTACTTCCATCACCTGCACACCGAACGGCGCCAACTCCAGGCGCAAGGCATCGCTCAGGGCATGCACAGCCGCCTTCGAGGCGCAGTACGCGCCGGCGAATGGTGTGACCAGCACGCCCGATACACTGCCGATATTCACCACCAGGCCGCGTGAGCGGCGTAACAGCGGGAAGAGCGCCCGGGTAACGCCGACCACGGCGAAGACGTTGGTTTCGAACTGCTGGCGCAGGGCGTCGACGCCACCATCGAGCAGTGGGCCCATGGCGCCGTAACCCGCGTTGTTGATCAGGATATCGAGGGTTTGCAGTTCCTCTGCCAGGCGGGCCAGGTCCTCGCCGTCGTTTACATCCAGCTGCCGGGCCGTGTAACCGGCGGCACTCAGTTGCTCGACATCCTCAGGCTTGCGGGCGGTGGCCCAGACATGGTGGCCGGCATCGCGGAAAGCGTCGGCCAGGGCGCGGCCGATGCCGCTGGAACAACCGGTGATCAGGACGGTGGGCATGGTGGGGGCCTGTTGTCATGGAGGAAACACATCAATTGGCAAACGTACCTTGCACGTGCTCTGCCCGGAATTCCAGGGTCTGCGGCCGATAGCCGGAACGCAGCGGCGGCAAGGGCAGGCAGTCTTGCCACTCGGCCCCCGGCTGCAATTCTCCTGGCCCTCGGTATCGCGGGGCGTTGTAGGTGTTCTCGGCGAGGTTCACGGTATCGCCCGGTGCGTACGCCGCCACGCGCCAGCGCAGTTCGGTCAGCGGCACGTCGTTGCCGTTCTTCATGCGTACCTGCAAGGCACGGTCGGCGGGACAGTGTTCGGGGGCGTAGGTCAGGCGCAGGTCCAGGCGTGCCAGTCGACTGCTTTCGCGGCTGTCTTGCCAGACGACGAACAAGGCCACCAGGCCCAGGCCACACACAGCCGCCAGGGAGATGGGAAGAGCCTTGGCTGGGTAACGCAACAACAACACCAGCCAGGTGAGGATCAGCAGGGCACCGATCAGCATCGCGTAATCGCCTCATTCGCGCGGATGGATGGCTAGAGCCTATCGAAAACCCAGCAGTCATGTAACCGGTGAGTCGCTATGCCAGAAGCCAAACCTAGCATTGCTGCGAGTAGTGGAAAGGGTACATCCATTTTAGATTCCGCCATGCCTATTCAAAAGGAGCATGGTTATGAATGACACATCGGTTGAGCAAAAGCATGTGCAAGAAATGAAAAGAACGCCTGCCAAGGGCACAGTTACAGCTGTCATCAGCCTTGCGGGTCAAAGAGAGGATTTCGTTTCGCAGGGCGTGGATTTCGGGACCACTGAACACTACGGATGGTTGTACGCGTACAAGGGGCAGGCCGAAGATGCGGACGTCTACATTGACTTCGATCTGGAACTACAGGAGGGCGTGCGGGATGTCGTTATCGGGGGTGAGGCTAACCGGGCGCTTGTTCACAAGCGCGGCACAACCTATGGCGGCTATGCGAAATCCGGTCGTATCCGGAAGCTCGAAATGACTGCCACGAGCATCAGGGCTGAATCCTTCGAATTTGAAGGGGAGGATGATTTGCAGCGACCTTTCAGGGTGGTGGGTGGCCCATTCGACATCTACGTCATAGCCCCGACCCTTGAATGAGCAGGCTCGCCCCTGGTCAGCCCAGGGGCGAGTCAGCATTTACTGCGCGATGGTCTTCACCGAAACGCCGCGCTCGATGGGTGTGGACGTGCGCCCATACACATCCTCGAAGCGCTCGATATCATCCTCGCCCAGGTAGCTGCCGGACTGCACTTCGATGATCTCCAGCGGGATCTTGCCCGGGTTGCGCAAACGGTGCACCGAAGCGATGGGGATATAGGTCGACTGGTTTTCGGTCAGCAGGAACACGTTCTCATCGCAGGTCACCTCGGCGGTACCGGATACCACGATCCAGTGCTCGGCGCGGTGATGGTGCATCTGCAGCGAGAGGCTGGCGCCCGGCTTTACGGTGATGTGCTTGACCTGGAAGCGGCCGCCCATGTCCACCGAGTCGTACGAGCCCCACGGGCGATACACTTCCAGGTGGTTCTGGGTTTCCGTGCGGCCCTGTTCGTCGAGGGTCTTGACCATCTGCTTGACGCCCTGGACCTTGTCCTTGTGGGCAATCATCATGGCATCCTTGGTCTCGACCACCACGATGTTCTCCAGGCCGATCACCGACACCAGTTTGCCGTTGCCGTGGATCATGCAGTTGCGGCTGTCTTGAACCACCACGTCGCCCTTGGTGACGTTGCCGTTGTCGTCTTTCTCGTGCACTTCCCACAGTGACGACCAGCAGCCTACATCGCTCCAGCCGGCCGACATCGGCACCACGCAGGCACGCTGGGTTTTCTCCATCACCGCATAGTCAATGGAGTTGTCCGGGCAGCAGGCGAAGGTGGCTTCGTCGATGCTCAGCACATCGCCGTCTTCCTGGCTGCGCTCCAGCGCCAGTACGCAGGTATCGTAGATGTCGCCGTCGTGCTTTTTCAGCTCTTCGAGGAAGCGGCTGGCGCGGAACAGGAACATACCGCTGTTCCAGAAGTAACCACCGGCCTGGACGAACTCGGCCGCGCGTTTTTCGTCGGGCTTCTCGACGAACTGCGCAACCCGCGCCACGCCTTCGGGCAGCAGCGCATCCTGGCTGGAACGGATGTAGCCGTAGCCGGTTTCAGGCTTGGTCGCCGGCACGCCGAACAGCACCATTTCGCCACGCTCGGCGGCCACGGTGGCCAAGGCCAAGGCACGTTGCAGGGCTTTCTGGTCATCGATCACATGATCGGCAGGCAGCACCAGCATCAGCTCGTCGCGGCCTTCGTTGACCAGCTTCATGGCAGCCATGGCCACGGCCGGCGCGGTGTTGCGGCCGAACGGTTCCATGAGGATGCCCTGGGTTTCCAGCTTCAGTGCGGCCAGTTGCTCCTGGACGATGAACTTGTGGTCCTTGTTACAGACCACGATCGGGGTGTCCATGCCCTCGAATACCAGGCGCTCGATGGTTTGCTGGAACAGTGTATGTTCACCGGTCAGGGCCAGGAACTGTTTGGGGAACTGCTTGCGCGACAGAGGCCAAAGACGGGAACCGCTACCACCAGAAAGAATTACCGGGATCATCATGTTTCTCCAATAGTCGTTGAGAGGCAGGGGAATCAGTTGCTAGCCACGGGGCGAGTTACCCACACCGGCGACAAGGCGTTGCCGGAACCCGTTACGTACAGCACTGCGGCTTCGCCGCGCTCTAGGGCGACGGGTTTCACGTCACCCACTTTCTTGTCTCCTTGGTACAGCGCCAGGTTGACCTTGACCGGGTTGATCTCCCGTTCGCCACGGCCGTTGGCGGCCACCGGCTTGACCACTTCGGTCTTGCCGTCGGCGGTTTTCAGGGTCAGCTGCTGGTCGCTCAGGTTCTGCACACGCACCAGGGCTTTCTGCTTGTTCTTGAACGGTGGTTCTTCGATCAGTTTCGGGCTGCCGCTGTTGCTGTTGACCAGGGTGTAGTACTTGTCCGAGGCCAGCTTGACCGGCACGCTCTTGCCGCCGACCTGGGCGGTGTAGTCGCCGCCTGGCAGGAAGCTGAAGTCGCTGCTGGCCTGTGCGCCCACCTGTTTGATCTGGGTGTTGCCGACCGACGCGGCGGCGGGGGCGCTGGTCGCGTTGTACAGGCGGACGAAGGTCGAGCCTTTCGGCGCACTTGGGCCATACAGTGCGGCGTCGGCACCGGCGAAGGCCTGCATCGAAGCAAGGGAAAGGCCGGCCGCGAGGGTGAGGGCTTTGGCAATGGAAGTCTTGGTAGTCATGTGCGTTTCCTCTCTATCAGTCAGTGGTCTGTCCGGGTGGACGACAAGGCCAGGTTTTCTTCGGATTTACGGGAGTTTTTCAGCTGCGCGATCCACTGCGGATCGAAGCTGCTGAGGTCGTTTTTCATTGGCAGATAACGTTCTGGGAATTCCCACACCACCACTTGTGGTGCGGCGTTTTTAAAGGCATCGCTTTGCAGGTACTTGAGCATCGGCAGCAGCGGGCCATGGCCGTCTTCGGCGTAGTTGGCGACGTCACTGCGCAGGGCCTGCTGCAGCGCGCCGAGGAAGTTCCAGTGCGGGTTGGCGCTGTAGCTGGTGCCTACCAGTGCAACCGGGATCTGCTGGTCGGCGAACAACGCGTCGCTGGCGTCACCCTCGGCATCGACCGGCCGGGTGGTGCGTTTCTGCAGGTTGTCCGGGGCCGGCAGCAGGTTGCTGAACAAGGGGTCCAGTGGCAGGAAGTTGGTCAGGTCGCCCTTGTAGGGGGCGGTGTTGCCGGCTTCGGTGATGAAGGCTTGCGGGTCGCCGTTGAGCAGGCTCTGGCGGCTGACCGCTTCGGCCAGCGCCTGCGCCGCCACTTCGGCCCCCATAGGCGTCCAGTGGGTGTCAGTACGCAGGAACACCTGGCCGCGGGCCTTGGCCTGCTCCATCGGTGCCATCAGGTCCGGTGCGAACACGTTGGCCTGGCGTGCCTGGGCATGGAACTGGTTGTACAGGTCGTCATGCAGGCTGGCAGGCCGCTCTTTGCCCAGGTACTCGGCGTAGACCCGTGCCTTGGCCGGCACGATCGCCAGCACCAGCTGGCTACCGTGTTGCTGCAGGGTGTCGCGTACGCCACGGATCAGTGCCAGGTTTTCCTGCATCAATTGCTCGGCACCGGCGGTGGGCTTGAACTCCTCGTCGCTGAACAACCACTGGTCGCGGCCCAGTACCACACCAGGGCGGCCTTCGTTGAACAGTTTGAAGTCCATGGCCGCCCACAGGTTGGTGCCCAGGCGCTTGATCGGGAACTCGGCGTCGTAGTGGGTCTCGGCGGCCTTGGCCAGCTTGCCGTTGAGCAGGGTCATCTGCTCGGTGCGCTGGAAACTCTGCAGGCCACCGGTGGACCAGGCGCCCATGCCGACCAGCAGGCCGAGGAACGACAGGGAGTAGGTGATGCGTAATGTCCGGGTCATGGTCATCAACCTCAGAACTGGAAGTAAAGGAACGGCGAGTAGCTTTGCGCCGAAAGCTTGAGGATCGAGGCGACGAACAGCAGCAGGATCAGTGCGCGGGTCATCACCCGGGTCCAGTCCAGGCCGATCGAGCCGTCCGCGTTGACCTGCACCGGGGCCACCTTGGGCGTCGGCCTGGCATTCCGGTAGAAGTCGCGCAGGCCGAAGAACGCCAGGGTGAGGTAGGCGATGACCAGCGTGGCCACCTGCAGACCGGTGAGCTGGGCGCGGTTGAGCTCCGACAGCTGCCAGTCGCCGAAGCTGAACATGGCGCCGTACATGCGGGCGGCCACCTGCAGGTTTTCGGCGCGGAAGATCACCCAGCCAACCACCACCAGCAGGAAGGTGAAGGCCCACTTCACCGGGTTGAAGCGCTGCGGGTTGGTGTCGAGGCCCAACGCGCGCTCGATGGCCAGCCACATGCCGTGCCAGGCGCCCCAGATGATGTAGGTGAAGTTTGCACCGTGCCACAGGCCGCCCAGCAGCATGGTCAGGAACAGGTTGCGGTAGGTATTGAAGGTGCCTTTACGGTTACCGCCCAAGGTGATGTACAGGTAGTCGCGCAGCCAGGTCGACAGGCTGATATGCCAGCGCCGCCAGAACTCGGTGATCGACTGGCTGATATAGGGCTGCTTGAAGTTTTCCATGAAGCGGAAGCCCATCATCAGGCCCAGGCCGATGGCCATGTCGCTGTAGCCGCTGAAGTCGAAGTACAGCTGTGCGGTGTAGGCCAGGGCGCCGAGCCAGGCATCGCCCGTGGTGGGGTTTTGCAGGGCGAAGCAGTGGTCGGCGACCACGGCCAGGGTGTCGGCGATGAACACTTTCTTGATGAAGCCCTGCATGAAGCGGGTGCAGCCTTCGGAGAACTTGTCCAGGGTGTGGGTACGGTTGTTGAACTGGTCGACCAGGTCCTTGAAGCGCAGCACGGGGCCTGCGATCAGGTGCGGGAAAATCGCCACGAACGCTGCGAAGTCGATCAGGTTGCGGGTAGCCGGGGTGTCACCGCGGTATACGTCGATGATGTAGCTGATCGACTCGAAAATGTAGAACGAGATACCGATCGGCAGCAGCACGTGAGTCAGAATGAATGGCTCCAGGCCAAACGACGTCATGATCGCGTTAAGGCTGTCGACGCCGAAGTTGGCGTACTTGAAGTAGCCGAGGATCGCCAGGTCGACACCCACGCCGAGCAGCAGCCAGCGCTGCGCCGGCTTGGTGCGCACACCGGCGGCACCGACTTTCAGGCCGATCCAGTAGTTCCACAGGGTGACGCCGGCGAACAGTGCCAGGAAGTCCACCCGCCACCAGGCGTAGAAGATGTAGCTGGCGACCAGCAGCAGCAGGTTGCGATAACGTTGCCCGCTCAAGTAGTACAGGCCGAGGAAGATCGGCAAGAACAGGAACAGGAACACGTTGGACGAGAAGACCATCCCGGTTCTCCTAATTTGTTCACAGCATTCAGGGCAAAGCGCCCCCCAAACCCCCCAGTGCAAGACTGGAAGGCAACTTAGGTCCCTGTGGGAGCGGGCAAGCCCTTGCCACCGCGGTGGCTTCTTCGCGGGCATGCCCGCTCCCACAGGTTCCGCCCCCGCAATGGGGGTCAATTCATTTCTTGCTCTCTGCACTCGGGTCGTAGACCCGGGTCACATCGCCCCCCAGCCGGAAGCTGTTGAACGGCTGCATGTCGTGCTTGCGCTCAAGCGTGTCGCCAACGCAGTGGTACAGCGCACACCAGGGCTCGAGCCAGGAGTACTTGCTGTCGACCTTGAGGTCGGTCATGTCCTGTTTCTTGCCCGCACGCGCCTTGAAGTGGCTGGGATCGCGGGCGCCGGCCAGCACGCCTTCACCCAGGCGCTGCAAGGCGAAGTTGTTCTCGGCGCGCAGGTCGACGCCATTGGCCTGGGCGAAGCTGGCAATCATCGCCAGCGGCGGCAAGGCGTAGTTGTGATAGGCCAGCGCGCGTTGCTTGCGCTTGATTTCGTTGGGCAGGAAGCCCTGGTCATCCACCTGGTTGGCGCCAACCTTGTATTCCTTCACGGCCCAGTCGAACAGGTCGCGACGGTCGGTGGCGACGGCGGTAGCCATGACTGACCAGGCCGCCCAGTAGCTGTGGTTGTTGATCTTCTCCAGCGGCAGGTCGCTCCAGTCACGCACAGTCTGCTCGGCCAGGCGGCTGAGCCATTTTTCGATCAGGTCGGCCTCGGCCTGGTGTGCCGCCAGCGGTTGCGAGTTGGAGAATTTCAGCCGCAACCATGAACCGCTCATGCTGCCCAGCGCCCATTTGCGCATCGACTTGCCGGTATGGTTGTAGTCGGTGGACAGCAATGCACCGGCACGTGCCCAGGTACCCAGCCAGGTCAGGGTGCAGTCGAGTTGCGCCGGGCGGCCGTCGCGCATGTACTGGCCGACCATCTTGCTCACGCCTTTCTCCAGCGTGGTAATGTCTTCGGTCGACTTGCGGAAGGCCTTTTCCGAGGCTGCGTTGAGCGTTGCCCGTGCCTTGTCCGAGCCTTCGTACTTGCTGCGAAACTGCAGCGGGCCGGTGTATGGCTTGGGCGCCGCTTCGCAGCGGAAGTTACCCTCACCGGTCTTGAGCTTTTCGATCCCCTGGTAGTAACCCTGCGGCGGTACCAGCGCGGCGTGCGCGGCACCGCCAAACAAGGCCAACGCGAGCAGGGCGGGGCTGGAGATTCGCTTGAAAATGGTCATGGGTCGCCTCACTGGCCAGCCTGTGCGGTCTGCGCAGGCACGGCGAAGTTGTTGCGTTTGCAGAGTTTGGCTTCGACCTTCTGGGTGCCGCTTTCCGGCCCCTGTACCTCGAACGCCAGCAGGCTCTGGCTGGCCCAGTCCTCGTCTTCGCGCATCTGGAAGACGAAGCGGCCGTCGGTATCGGAGGTTTCCGGTTTTTCCAGCTTGATGTCCTCATGGCGGCCGTTGAGGTACCAGAGGGTGGCCTGCAACACCTTCACCGAGGGGTCTTCGAACTTGACGTCCATCTGCAGGTTGCGGTTGATCAGGTCTTTGATCACGCCGCCCTTGCCGTTGACCATCAGCTCGTTCTTGCCAGGCTTGAGGGTGGCGCTGGCGCTCATCAGGGCTGGGCGGTCGTCGCAGCCGTCGTCGAGCAGGCCAAGGATTTGCCGCCAGATGGTTTCCTGGTCCAGGCGGTACAGCGGGGAGAATTCCCAGATCAGGATCTTCGGCGGGTTCTTCTGGAATTCCTCGCTGCCCAGGTACTGGATCATCGACCCTTCCAGGCCGCCGCCTGGGAAGGCGACGTTGAGCACGTCGGCGCCGATGTATTGCTCGAGGAAGCCCGAGAAGTTGTAGTTCTTGCCGCTGTGGCTGGTACCGACCAGGGTGATCTGCGCATTGCCGCTGTCACCGAACAGGTCGTCGCCACCGCTCGCGCCTTTCGGCTCGGTGGCGAACTGGTCCATGTACTGGACGGCGTAGCTGGTGCCGCACAGTTGGCCGGCAACGTTGTGCAGGGTGCCGGTCTTGCCCATGCGCCCGGACTTCTTCGTCTCGAATTCCTTGCGTGGGATGCCTTCGAAGGCCGGCATCTTGTGCACGGTGTCGGCCACGATCTTCGCCGCGCGCTCGGCCCCGTACGGCGTCCAGTGCTGGTCGCCACGGAAGTAGAAGTCCTTGCCCTGGTCAGCGGCGGCCAGTTGCTCGTTGGTCAGCGGTGACAGGTCGGGCACGTTGTAGCCCATGCTGGCGAAGCGCTTGAGCATGGCCTGGTAGTTGCCCAGGGCCTTCTGGTAGTCGAACGCGGCTTTTTCGGCCGGGTTGAGCATGTTGCGGTTCACCAGGCCGCGGGTCGGCTGGTACACCACCACCAGTTCCACGCCACGTTTCTTGAACGCGTCGTGCACTTGCTGCAGGCGTTTGTAGCCGGCTGGGGTGGTGTTGAACTCGGTGCGCAGGTCTTCGCGGGTGCGGAACAGCCAGTCGCCCTGGGCCTGCACCAGCGTGGTGAAGTTTTGCTGATAGCGGGTGGTGTAGCGGCTGGCATCGTGCGCTTCAGGGCACAACTGGCAGCAGGGCTCGGCGTTGAAGGTCGGGGCCTTGACGTCTTCGGCGCGCACGCCCTGGCTGATTGCCAGAAGGGCGGCGGACAGGCCCAGCAGTTTCATCAGGTGTGGAGTCATGGTCTGGGCTTCCTTAATCGATCATTTCGGTCTGGCGTTCGACCGGGTCGATCAGCACAGCCTTCTGCTGGCGTACCAGCAGGTCGAGGATTTCGTCCTGGCGCTCACCCAGCACACCATTGAGGCTGATGCCGCTGGCCTTGCGCGGGGCGAGCATGGACACCTTGTACAGCTCGACCGACAGCGGCGAGTCGATCGACAGCGGGCCGGAGCCGTTGGCCGACAGCTCGCCACCCACCACGATCAGCGACACCTTGGTGTCGAACGGGTCGAGGGCGATGTCGCGGTCGGTGTCGGACAGGTCCTTGATGTGGCCGTATACGCCGACCAAGCCGTTGGCCATGGCGACGTTTTCGTACAGGCGGATGTTCACGCTGTTACGCACGCGGATGCCGTGGCGGCGGTTGTTGACCAGCTTGTTGCCCCAGATCAGGTTGTCGCCGCTTTCGTACAGGGTGATGCCGTCGGTGTGGTTGCGGTAGATCTCGTTGTAGGCCACCAGGTTGTTGACGCTGTTACGGTCGATCACCACGCCCGAGAGCTTGTTGTCGTAGCTCTTGTTGTTGATGATCCAGCTGTCGTTGACCTCACGCGAAACGATGATGCCGTGCTTCTTCTTGGTGCCGTACACCGTGTTGCCGGCGATGATCAGGCGATGCGAACGGTCGTGCGGGTCAATGCCGTAGACGATGTTGTCGCGGTAGGTGCTGTCCTTGATCACGAAGTCCTGGGTTTCGTAGCAGTAGAAGCCGTACCACATGTCGCTGAACTCCGAACCGATGATCCAGCCGGTGGGCTCCGGGCGGCCCATGCGCTTGGCCATGTTCGGCGTGTACTGCGAGATGCTCACGCCATATGACTTGGACTTGGCGTAGCCGAAGCTGGCCATCTTCGTATTGACGATATAGGTCTCGGTACCGCCCCAAGACAGCAGAAACGGGCGGAATTCCTTGGGCGAGCGGAAGGTCGACGGGCCGTTGTCCTTTTCCCGCCAGCCGGTCACCTGGGTGTCGGTTACGAACAGCTTGCCGTCATTGACCAGAAAAGCGCCGCCCTCCTGGGACAGGCGCAGCTGTTTGACCTTGCCGTCGATCTCGAGGATGCCCTTTTGCCCGACCACGATCGGCAGGCGTGCCAGGTAAACCCCAGGCTCGACTTCGCTGAAGTACTGTTTGGGTACCTTCTTGCTCAACTCGGTCAGGTCGACATGGCCGTCATCGACGAAGATCGCCTGCGGGATGCCGTGCTGGCGCTGCACCCACTCGGCGGCTTTGTTGTCGCCGCCGACGAACTCCTTGAGGGTGTCCTCCTGGAACATACGGCGCAGGCTGACCTTGCCCTTGTGGCGGCGGTCGATTTTCTTCTGCACCGCCTCGGCCGTGAAACCGGTGAGGTCGGGCAGCTTTGGCGGGTCCATCTGCAGCGGCTCGATCGGTGCGCTGGCCACCGTATAGGTCTTGGCCTGCTGCAACTCCTTGGCGATCACCTGGGGTTCTGCGGCAGTGGCCAGGCCGCTTGCCAGCAGCAAGGCACTGGCCAACAGGCTGTGACGTAAGTGCGGGTGAAGGTTCATCACGGTCAGTCCCCTACCGGCCTCAGAAGCGCCAGATGACGTCGACGAAGGCGCGGTGCATGTACGAGTCCGCTTCCTTGCCGTAGGCGTCGCCCGGCTTGAATACACCGGCACGCAGGCGCACCAGGGCTGACGGCTCGTCGATGGCCTGGCTCATCGAAGCCGGCAGCAGGCCTTGCTTGAAGTACTTGGTCACGACCACGTCCATTTCCTGGCCAAGGTCCTTCTCGCCGTCGACCAGCTGACGGTTCACGCCGTTGTCGTTGACCACCGCGTTGATGCCACTGGAACCGATGTTCTGGTTGCCATCGACCCGCCAGAATTTGTGGTAGATCAGGCTCGCGTCATAGTCGTCACGCAGCTGCCACGAAGCGAACAGGGTGGCGGCCTGCAGGTTGCCCAGCTCGCCGCGGAACGCTTCGCCGAAGCGGTGCACACGCGAGCGGGTGCCGGTGAAGTTGGAGCGGTTGCTCTCCAGGCCGGTCTGCTCGAAGTTGTTCGAACCGTCATCGCCGCCGCCGCCGCTACCGCGGGCGTAGGCAGCGCCGACCTGCCATTGCGGGTCCAGACGCAGGCGGATACCGAGGTCGGTTGCCCAGGCGTTGACGTCACCGCTCTGCTTGCCGGTGGCGACCTGGTCGTCACCCACCTGCTGCGTGCTCAGCTTGTCGCGGTCACCGGTCAGCCAGGTGACGCTGCCCCAGTAATTCACGGTGTGGTCGTTGCGCCAGTTGTAGGCGTCGCTGTTGGCCTCCAGGCCCAGCCAGGTAAGGTCGCCAGTGCGGGTCTTGTCCAGCGCGTTGACCGTTTCGCCGGGGTTCTTCAGGCTGCCGCTGTCATGTGTGTGGTGAGCGCGCAGGCCAACCCAGTGGCCAGGGGTCCACTGCGTGGCGACGTTGCCGTAGATATGGGTGCGGTCCTTGTCTTCCGGCGCCAGTTCGGTGAGATCGGTGCGGTATTCGCTGAAGCGCTGGGCGACGCCCAGGTCGGCCTTGAGCAAGGTGGTATCGAAGGTCCAGTTCAGCGCTTCGATGTTGGTATCGCGCCACATGCCATCGTCGCTGCGCAGGCGCTGGCGACCGAAGCGCAGTTGCTCGCCTGGGTAGGCGGTAAGGCCGCTGTAGCCGACCCAGAACTCGCGCATGGCCAGGTAGCTTTTGTCTGGTTGACGGCTGTCGTCGCCGGTGTCGGTGCTGGTGCCGTCGTCGTTCTGACGCAAGGTGTCGGTTTCGATGGTGTCGGTCGCAGCGACCGCCTGGCCCATGGCGTAGGCACTCCAGTTGCCGCGCTCGCCGTACACCCACGGGCGCAGGTCCAGGCCCAGGCCGTTGACGTCGCCGCCAGAGCGGGTGCCCAGGTCACGGTCGTCTTCCGACTGGCCGGTGATTTTCACGTCCAGGCCGAAGTTTTTTTCAGCGGTCATCTCCGCCAGGGTCGGGCAGGACCACAGCAGGGCGAAGCTCAGGCCGATGCCGGCTTTCACGAAGGGATTGAGCGTCATAGCGAGTCCTCACCGTCTACTTCTTTTTCGTCGTCTTGCAGGGCTTCGAGGGCCAGGGTGCTATTCGCGCCCTGCGCCATGCTGCCGCGTGCACGCTTTTCCTGGTCCAGCAGTTGCTGGGCCTGGTTGCGCTGATCAGGTGTCAGTTGCTGGTCGAGCTGCTGCAGCAGTTCGGCTGATTGCGGCGTCGGGTTGGCCTGCGACAGCTGGGCGAACACCCAGGCGTTGCCCGGTTGCGGGCGGATGCCGTGGCCCTCGCTGAACAGCTGGGCCAAGGCATAGTCGGCGCTATTCTGCCCGCCACGGGCGGCGGCCAACAGGTGGTCGACGGCCTTCTGCGGCTCGACATTGCCCAGGTAGCCGCGGCGGTAAAGCTGGCCCAGGTAGTAATGGGCGCTGATCTCACCGGCTTCGGCAGCGGCTTGCAGGTGCTGCTCGGCTTTTTGAGCGTCGGCTGGCAGGGTTTTGCCTTCGTAGTACAGACGGCCCAGCAGCAGTTCGGCGCGTGGCTGTTCAGCTTCGCGGCCTTTGTCGATGTAGGCCATCAACTGGTCGGTGTCGCCCAGTTCGGGGAAGTCGTATACCAGCTGTGCCAGGCTGACCCAGGACGCCGGGTTGGCCGGGGCTACTTGCTCGAGCAGGTCCTTGGCGGTTTTTTCGTCGGTCTGGCCAAGGCTACGGTCGGCCAGCACCCGGGCCACGCTGTCAACCCGGGTGGCCGGCACTGCGCCACGGGCGTACGCGGCCTTCAGCTGGCCGAGCAGGGCGGCTTGCTGGTCGGCCTGGCCGCGTTTCTGGTACACGGTGGCCAGTTCCACGTAGCAGATGTCGGTGGTGTTCAGCGCGGCCTTGCAGATTTTCTCCACTTCGCCCAGGTGCTGGTCGTAGGTGCCCTGGGTGCGGTACAGCAGCACCTGGGCCAGGCCCGCTTCCGGGTTGCCGGCGGCGCGCCACTGGTCGATCTGCTGCTGCGCGTTGACCTTGGGGAAGCTCTGCGGGTAGCTGAGGTAGAGCATCGCCAGTGGGATCAGGGTGTTGCTTTCGCCTTGACTGGCCGCTTGCTTGAGCAGGGTTTCTGCTTCTTCGCGCTCGGCCTGGGTGCTGTCCGGCTTGGCCACCAGCAGGCGGCCAAGGCGCGCCTGGGCGCGTGGCGACGTGGCGGCTGCAGCGCGATAGGTGGCTTCGGCTTCCCTGATTTGCGAGGGGTCGCGGGTGGCCACCTTGATGTCCGCAAGGCCGACTTGCGCTTCGCTGTAGCCCAGGTCGGCCAACGCCTTGTAGTTGCGCTCGGCCAATGCCGTGTCACCGCGCTTCATGGCCTCGTTGGCCAGGCGCTGGTCGGGCAGGCCGGCACAGCCGGCCAGGGTGATGGCGGCGGCCAGTGCACACAATCCCAGGTTCACGCGGACCTTGTAGGTATCAGAGATCATTGTCCGTCCCTCACAGGCCACGGGCCACGGCTTTGTCGATCAGCCAGTTCAGCGATGGGCCACGGTCGCTGTTGACCGAGGCCGGGCGGCCGGCCAGTTCGGCGGGCAGGCCGGTGTCTGGCTTGATCTGCACGCGGATGTCGGAGGACAGGTCTTCGCTGTTGAGGCTGGCGCTGCTGACGATCTGACCGGTGCGCACTTCGTTTTCGCCGGCCACCTGGAAGTTGACCCGGGTACCTGGCTTGACCTCGTCGAACTGGCGGTAGCTGAAGCGCGCCTCGACCATCGGGTTGGTGGTGCGTGGGATCAGCTGAAAGATCGGCTGGCCCTTGGCGGCGTACTGGCCGTCGTCCACCAACTGGCGCGCGACCACGCAATCGCAGGGGCTGGTGAGGGTGCCGGACAGTTGCTTGCCGAACAGCTCCTCGATCTTCGCCGGCTCCAGCTGTGCGTCTTCAAGGTTGCCCTTGAGCATGTCCAGCATGCTGGTGGTGAAGCTGGCCAGTGGCGCGCCCTTGGCGATCTGCCCACCGCTTTCGACCAGGCTGCTCACGGTACCGTCGCGCGGCATGGTGACGTTGGTGGTCGGCACTGCGACCACACCGGCTTCGGCGTGGCTGACGAAATACATGCCATACAACGATTTGGCGACGAAGCCGAAGGCCGCAACCCCGACCACGAACACGCCCAGTGTGACGGTGACTGCCTTGAAACGGCCGAAGGCGCTCAGGCCTGACCCACCGTCCTTCTGCTTGCGCGCCTTGGTGAAGTTGTCGCGCTGCAGGGTGCTGAGGACGTCGCCGATGCTGATCAGCTCACCCGACAGGTGGCTGGTGATGATGTGCCGCAACGTGGCGATGTCGCGAGGTTCAAGGTTCTGGAACTGCGCACCGATACGGCCATTGTCCGGGTTGTACGAGCGCACCTGGAACTCGATGTCGATCGACAGGCCCAGGTTGTCGACCACGAACTGCAGGCGTCCGCGCAGCACATCGCCCACCGACTGCGGTTGCTTGGTGTGGAAGCTCAGGCCGCCGGCAGAAAGGTCTTCGACCTTGACTTCGTGGACCTGGCGCTGGGCGTCCAGGAACCGCAGCTTGGCGGGAATGCGTACCCGGGCGTGTTGGCGCTGGGCTTCGGACTCATGCACGACATTGACGTTCACGGCGGTATTCATGGTGGTTTGTTCCTGTTAGATCCGATCCGGGTTGGGCTCACACGACCATGAACAGCACAGCAACGAAGATGCTGGCAGCCGAGAAGGTCATGGTCCGCGAGGACCAGGTGTTGAACCATTGTTGAAAGCTGGCGAGGTCACGCTTGAGGGCAGTGGGCTGACGCGTCCACGACTGCTTGTCGAGGCGGAAGAACACGTAGATCTTCATCAGCGCGCCGATGATCTGGTTGTAATAGAGAATCAGCGGGTAGGCTGGGCCTACGTTGTGGCCTGAGCACAGCAGCATGATGGTGAGGATCAGGCGCGTGATGCCGATCCACAGCAGGTACACCAGCAAGAAGGCCATGCCGAACTTGAGGCTGGCGATCACCGCCACGGTCAGGCCCAGCAGGCTGGTCCACATCGACACGCGCTGGTCGAACAACACGATGCTGGTGAACAGCCCCAGGCGGCGCAGGCCAAGGCCCAGTGCCCGTGAGTTCTGCCGCAGGTTGTTGCCGTACCAGCGGTACATCAGCTTGCGGCTGGCCTTGAGGAAGCTTTTTTCCGGCGGATGCTCGACCGTGTTGATGGCGGCGTCCGGCACGTAGAAGGTGTCGTAGCCCAGGCGCATCAGGCTGAACCAGCTGGACTTGTCGTCCCCGGTAAGGAACTTGAAGCGGCCCAGGCGCCAGTGCATCAGCGAGTCGCTTTCGACGTCGGCGATGAACTCGGGGTTGGTCACCACGCTGGCGCGGAACATCGACATGCGCCCGGTCATGGTAAGCACGCGCTTGGACAGGGCCATCGAGCACATGTTGATGTGGCGCTGGGCGAAGCGCAGCTTGTGCCACTCGCTCATGATGTAGCCGCCACGCACTTCGCAGAATTCATTGGTGGTCAGGCCGCCCACATTGGGGAACAGCTTGAACCACGGCACGGTCTTGCGCACCACGCCGTCGGCCAGCACGGTGTCACCGTCGATTACCGCCACCACGGCGTTCTCGTCCGGCAGCATGCGCGAGATGGCGCGGAAGCCGTAGGCCAGGCCATCGCGCTTGCCGGTACCGGCGATACGCACGATGTCCAGCTTCACGTGGGCCGGCGGGTTGTACTTGGCCCACAGGCTTTTCACCAGCAGTTCATCGGACATTTCCACCAGCGAGCAGACCACGGTGGTGGGGAAGCCGCAGTTGATCGCCTCGCGGATCACCGAGCTGTACACCTGGGCGGTGGTCAGCGCTTCGATACGGAAGCTGGTGACCATCAGGTAGACATGCGACGGGTCGGTGGCATTACCCATTTTCTGCACCTTGCGGCGCAGGTACGGGTACACGCCGTAGAGGAAGATCATGCCGCGGATGAAATGGGTGGCGCCCATGGAGTAGCGCCAGATGCCGACTGCGCCGACCAGGAAGATGAAGTGCTTCGACTGCGAGTCGAAGATATCAGCTGGCAGGGCCAGGGCGATCAGCATGAGCAGGCTCATGTAGAGCAGCCACCCGGCGCACTGCAACAGCACTGTCTGGAGCCTTTGCATGTTCAGCATCCGTCGAGAATTCGGGAAAGGGTGGGCAGCGAGGAGGCGGCTCTTGTCGAGTGCCTCATCGCTGCCCGGCCGGGCACTTACCAGCAGATGCCTTCGGTACGGGCGGTGGTGCTGGTCGGTTTGTTCATGAAGCCGACCAGGTCGATCACCTGCTTGCCGGCTGGCGCTTGCAGGGCCAGCGCACGGAACTGCTCGTCACGGTTGCCGAGGACGATGATGTCGGCGTTGTCGATCACCTGCTGCAAGTTGGCGTTGAGCAGCGACGACACGTGTGGGATCTTCGACTCGATGTAGTCCTTGTTGGCGCCGTGAACACGGGCGTACTGGACGTTCTCGTCGTAGATGTCCAGCTGGTAGCCCTTACCGATCAGGCGCTCGGCCAGTTCCACCAGCGGGCTTTCGCGCAGGTCGTCGGTGCCGGCCTTGAAGCTCAGGCCCAGCAGGGCGACCTTGCGCTTGTCGTGGGCTTCGATCAGCTCGAAGGCGTTCTGCACCTGCGATTCGTTGCTACGCATCAGCGAGTCGAGCAGCGGTGCCCGCACGTCGAGGCTGGCGGCGCGGTAGGTGAGGGCGCGTACGTCCTTGGGCAGGCAAGAGCCGCCGAAGGCGAAGCCAGGGCGCATGTAGTACTGGGACAGGTTGAGGACCTTGTCCTGGCAGACCACGTCCATCACCTCGCGGCCATCGACGCCCACGGCCTTGGCGATGTTGCCGATTTCGTTGGCGAAGGTGACCTTGGTGGCGTGCCATACGTTGCAGGTGTACTTGATCATCTCGGCCACTTCGATCGGCTTGCGGATGACCGGGGCGTCGAGTTCTTCGTACAGGGCCTGGAGGATGTCACCGCTGGCGCTGTCCAGTTCGCCGATGACCGTCATCGGGGGCTGGTCGTAGTCCTTGATGGCGGTGCTTTCACGCAGGAATTCCGGGTTGACCGCCACACCGAAGTCGACGCCGGCCTTCTTGCCCGAGCAGTCTTCGAGGATCGGGATGACCACGTTCTTGACGGTGCCAGGCAGCACGGTGCTGCGCACCACGATGGTGTGACGGCGGGTGGTGTCACGCAGCACGTAGCCGATTTCGCGGCACACGGACTCGATGTACTCCAGGCCCAGGTCGCCGTTTTTCTTGCTGGGGGTGCCCACGCAGATCATCGACACATCGCTGGCACGGATGGCTTCGGCGAAGTCGGTAGTGCCGCGCAGGCGGCCATTGGCGATGCCCTGTTGCAGCAGTGCTTCCAGGCCAGGTTCGACGATGGGCGACTTGCCCTGGTTGATCAGGTCGATCTTGGTGCTGGACACGTCCACACCGATCACTTCATGGCCACGCGCCGTCAGGCAGCCTGCACAGACTGCACCCACATAACCCAAACCAAAGATGCTGATACGCATCGCTATCACCTCATGTGTTTATCACGCCGACGCCTCCGCAGAGAGCCGGGCTGGGTTGATTAACAACAGTTTTCGGGCGCACGGATCCATGGCGAATGCACACTTCGCCGAGCGCAGGCAAAATAAATCCGGAGCGCAAAAAGTTATGCGCTCAAAGTTGGCACTCAATAGCCATTCATTAAAAAACGTGCCCTGAAATGCAGCCGTCTTTATTGCAATGCGCTACTTGGCGCGTTGCTGTGCTTGTTTTTTCAAGTGAATAAATCCTTTGAAATCAACCACTAGGACGATTTGTAAGGGACGCGTCTCTCCTGCATGGACAAGGTCTTCGGAGGGTTCCGTGATACCTGTCGAATTTCTTATGGCGGGCAGTGGATACCCGCCGCTGTCATCTGTAAGTCATCTCTCACAGCCCGTAGGCAGGAAAATCGTTACGGCACTATGAGCGATTGGCTTTGGTAGAAGTTCCTGAGCCGGTTTCGCTCGAATGAAAGATTTCTAAATATTTATTCAGTTGCGGACAGTTTCAAATTGATAGCACGCGGGTGTTTCGCCCCCGTGTATCAAGGGCGTAACTGTTGCGAGATATTTTTATGCCAGCATCTGAAAATTTTTTTCAGAATTCGTCAAAAAAGGTATGAACGGTCTTATGTCGTTTGGCGATAAAGGTGGGTGTGCTGGATTTTTGGCGTCGGATTAATGGCGTTATGGCGGTTTGCAGCGTGCCCTGTTGCAGGGCAGAGAGGGGGGCAGAGCTGCTGGCCTCTTCGCGGGTGAACCCGCTCCTACAGGTAGCGCATAACCTGTAAGAGCGGGTTTGGCCGTGAAGGGGGCGTTACAGGGTCATTCCAAGGGGTGATCGCGCAGGAACACCAGATGGTCCGGCCTGGACTGCTCGTCACTGTAGTAGTACCCCTGAGCATCGAACTGCTTGAGCTGTTCCGGGGTGCTGATGCGCTGCTGGATGACGAAGCGGCTCATCATGCCGCGGGCTTTCTTGGCGTAGAAGCTGATGATCTTGTACTGGCCGTTTTTCTGGTCCTTGAAGTCGACGTTGATCACCCGGGCCTTCAGTGCACTGCGTTTCACTGCACTGAAATACTCGTTACTGGCCAGGTTCAACAGCACGTCATCGCCTTGGTCGGCCAGGGCCTGGTTCAGCCATTCGCTGATGCGCGTGCCCCAGAAGGCGTACAGGTCCTTGCCGCGGGCGTTGGCCAGCTTGGTGCCCATCTCCAGGCGGTAGGGCTGCATCAGGTCGAGCGGGCGCAGCAGGCCATACAGGCCCGAGAGCATGCGCAGGTGGTCCTGAGCGTAGCTGAAGTCGTCGTCACTCAGGCTCTGGGCATCGAGGCCGGTGTACACGTCACCCTTGAACGCCAGCAGCGCCTGCTTGGCATTGGCCGGGGTGAAGTCTGGGGTCCAGCTGCCAAAGCGCGCCGCATTCAGGCCGGCGAGCTTGTCGGACAGGTGCATCAGCTCGCTGATCTGCGCCGGCGACAGTTCGCGCAGTTGCTGGATCAGGGCCTGGGATTCATCCAGGTACTGGGGCAGGGTGAAACGCTCGGTCACTGGCGGGGTGTCGTAGTCGAGGGTCTTGGCGGGGGAAATCACCGTCAGCATCGGGTCGGCTCCTGGCATCGTAGGCCGAGGATTCTACGGGGTGGGCGGTACAAGTCCAAACTATGGCGACGATAGTCACAGCCCATGGTCGGTGCAGGCGCTATAGTTCGCGTTTTGCCGTTGCGGAGCCTTCCACTGTGCGCATTGCTTCTGCCTTGCTGGCCGGCCTGCTGAGCCTGGCCGTGCAAGCCGCCCCTTCACCTCAGGTCAGCCTGGACCGCAGCCTGTGGCCCGAACAGCTGGACAGCCCGGCGCTGTTCGATGTGGCCTCTCGGGCAGAAATCCTGTCGTTCGCCCAAGTGCTGCACGAAAGCGAGTTGCTGGATGACGCAAGCCTGGCGGCCCGGCTGGGGCTGCGGCAGATCAACCTGCAGAAGGTGCGCCAGGTTCGGGCGCGCATGTGGCAGCGGTTGTGGGAGGGTTATCAACAGGCGCAGCGCAGTTGTGAGCAGGATGCATCATTCTGCTACCCGGTTACGTCCATGGCGGAGTTGCGTACACAAGCGGCGACGTTCGCTGCCGATGTCGGTGCGTTCTATACCGGCTGGATCGAACCGAGCCACCAGTTCCATGTCCGCTACCTGAACGAGCAACTGCGCAAGGCGGCGTTGCTGCCGCAGACCAGCAGCGAAATCGAGCGGTTGTCTTCGCGTGAGCGCACGGGTGACGAACTGAACGACCGCATGTTCCTGCTGACCTTTGTCGGCGGGCCTGGGCCCGAGGGTGGCAGTACGGATCTACTCACCGATTACCTGCGCCGGCAAAAGCTCGAAGGCACGTTCTTCACGCTCGGTAACCGCTTGCAGCAACGCCGTGATGGCGCGGCGACAAATGCCTTGCGCCAGCTCTATGGCGGGCAGTGCGTGGGTATCCAGGGGTGGGAATACCGCTCCCATGCGCAGTGGACCGACTGGCAGGATTCGCTGCGGCGCAGCCAGGCGCGGGTGCAGGCTGATCTGCCCGAGCAGTATGTGCCGCTGTTCCGCCCTCCTTATGGCCAGCGCCGGGCTGACGGCGAAGCGTTCATGGCCCGCCAGCAGTTGCGGGTATCGTTGTGGGACATCGATGCCCAGGATGACGGTGCATTGAGCGCAGAGGCGTCCGCACAGCGCGTATTGACCCTGATGCTGTTGTGGCGCAAGGGCGTGATCCAGTTTCATGACAGCCTTCCCAAGGCGCAGCCGGCGGTGGAATGGCTGCTGCGCAATACCGCGCAAAGCGGCATCGGCTGGGAGGATTGCCGGGAATATGGATACCGCGAATAAAGGGTATGACTTTTGAGCGTAGTCCCCTCTGACGCTGGCGCCAAGGCCTCTTCGTCAATCGGAAAAATAAACTTCAAAAATGCGTAAAAATGCTTTTTTCGGTCATGGTTTTTGCGGTATGAAGAAACCAGACAGCCGATTCCTGCAGCACAGGTGGCGTCATCCAGGCCCACCTAGCCAGGTTCGCTTCCCGCCCGTAACAACGCGGATACGGGAACAGCGGCAGTCACTCTGCGGCGTAACAGACCACGCCGTGTGGCTTCGACATAAGGTGACCGAGTATGGATGACCAAGGACGCAACCCTTCCTCCAGCAAGCCAATCCTGTATGTGCTCGATACCAACGTCCTGATTCACGACCCTAACGCGTTACTGAACTTCGAGGAGCACCATGTCGCCATCCCGATGACGGTGCTGGAGGAACTCGACAAGCTCAAGACCGGCAAACAGAGCATCGCCGCCGAATGCCGGCAAGCCATCCGCCTGATAGACCAGACCCTCGGTGACGCTTCGCCCAGCGATGTCGAGCAGGGCGTACCGATCCAGCGCAACAAGAGTGGCCCCAAGGGGTTCCTGTCCATCCTGATGACCCCGCGCAACGAGCCGAACAAGCTGCTGCCGGAAAACCTCAACGACAACATCATCATCAACCAGTTGCTCGAAGTCCGGGCCCGGCGCACCGACCTGGATGTCGTGCTGGTCACCAAAGACATCAACATGCGCCTGAAGGCGCGCGCTTGCGGTATAGCCGCTGAGGACTACAGCACCGACCAACTGGTCGATGACGTGTCCTTGCTGTCCAAGGGCTACCATTCGGTCACCGGCTCGTTCTGGGACCGCGTGAGCAAGGTCGATACCCGCCAGGAGCGCGGCCGCACCTGGCATCGGGTGCAGATGATCGACAACCTGCCAGCTGTGCACGTCAATGAGTTCATCATCGATGAGCAGGGCTTCGTCGGGTGGATCAAGGGCATTCGTGACGACGAACTGCTGCTGCTCGACCTGCACCAGGAGCCGTTGCTGCACCAGGAAGCCTGGGGCCTGAAACCACGCGACATTCACCAAAGCCTGGCGCTGTTTGCCCTGCTGGACCCGGATATCCACCTGGTGAACCTGACCGGCGCTGCCGGCTCCGGTAAAACCATCCTGGCACTGGCTGCGGCCATCGAGCAAACCATGGTCAGCAAGCGCTACCGGCGCATCATCGCCACCCGCAGCGTGCAGGGGCTGGACCAGGAGATTGGCTTCCTGCCGGGTACCGAAGCAGAGAAGATGGAGCCGTGGCTGGGCGCCATCACTGACAACCTCGAAGCTTTGCACATGGATGACGAAAGCACCCATGGCAGCGTCGAATACATCCTTGAGCGCGTGCCGCTGCAGTTCAAGTCGCTGAACTACATCCGTGGCCGCAGCTTCCAGCAGAGCCTGATCCTGATTGACGAGTGCCAGAACCTGACGCCGCACCAGATGAAAACCATCATCACCCGTGCCGGCTCCGGGTCCAAGGTGGTCTGCCTGGGCAACCTGGCGCAGATCGACACCCCCTACCTGTCCGCGACCAGCTCGGGCCTGACCTACCTGACCGAGCGCTTCAAGGACTTCCCCCATGGCGTGCACATCACCCTGCAGGGCGTGCCTCGCTCGGTGCTGGCCGAGTACGCCGAGTCGCATTTGTAAACCCTGTAGCCGGGCAGATTACTGCCCGGCCTCTTCGTGGACACGCCCGTTCACAGGATCTCCACTTGATTCGAGGCCATGGAGCTCCTGTGGGAGCGGGCGTGCCCGCGAAGAGGCCAAACCTGCCGACACATACCTCTGCTCAAACCTGACCCACAGGTTTACACTGCGAAATCCCTTCACAGGAGCAGAGCAGTGCTGACACATCTTGATTCCCAGGGGCGGGCCAACATGGTCGACGTCACTGAAAAGGCCGTGACCGAGCGCGAGGCTACCGCCGAGGCGCGGGTGCGCATGTTGCCGCAGACCTTGCAGATGATCGTCGACGGTGAACACCCCAAGGGTGACGTGTTCGCCGTGGCGCGCATTGCCGGGATACAGGCGGCGAAAAAAACCAGCGACCTGATCCCGTTGTGCCACCCGCTGATGCTCACCAGCGTCAAGGTCGAGCTCAGCGCCGAGGGGCAGGATGCCGTGCGCATCGTCGCCCGCTGCAAGCTGGCCGGGCAGACCGGTGTGGAGATGGAGGCGCTGACCGCCGCCAGCGTGGCCGCGCTGACGATCTATGACATGTGCAAGGCTGTGGATAAAGGTATGGTCATCGAGCAGGTGCGCCTGCTGGAAAAACTCGGTGGCAAGAGTGGCCATTACAAGGTGGAGGCGTGATGAAGGTCAAGGTGATGTACTTCGCCCGTTACCGCGAACTGTTGGGCGTGGATGCCGAGCGGGTGGAGGGTGCGTTCAAGGTGCTCGATGATGTGCGCCAGGCCTTGGTTGCCAAGGGCGGGCAGTATGAAGTGCTGGCCGAGCAGAACCTGATGTGCGCTCGCAACGAAGAGCTGTGCAAGCTCGATGAACCGCTGGAAGAGGGCGATGAAGTGGCGTTCTTCCCACCGGTGACCGGAGGCTGAACATGGCTGTACGAGTGCAGGAAGGCGCGTTCGACCCGGGGGCTGAGACCAATGCCATGCATGCAGCCAATGTGGGCGTGGGCGCGGTGGTCGGTTTTGTCGGCTATGTGCGGGATTTCAACGATGGCCGCGAAGTGGCGGGGATGTTCCTCGAACACTATCCGGGCATGACCGAAAAGGCCCTGGCCAAGATCGTGGTCGAGGCCGAGCAGCGTTGGCCGCTCTTGAAAGTGGAGGTGCTGCACCGCATCGGTGCGCTGGAACCGGGCGAACCGATTGTGTTCGTGGGGGTGGCCAGTGCCCATCGGCAGGCGGCGTTCGATGCCTGCAACTTCATCATGGACTACCTGAAGACCCGGGCGCCGTTCTGGAAGAAGGAGAATACCCAGGAAGGGCCAAGGTGGGTGGAGGGGAAGCAGAGTGACCAGGATGCGGCGGGGCGCTGGTAATCAAGGCGCCACCGGTCGCCTGTAGGAGCGGGTTTACCCGCGAAAGGGGCGGCCCTGCTGGCCAATCTCCCCCCGACAATCTGCGCATCAAAGCCGACATCCCGGGGCCGCTGCGCGGCCC
>NZ_JBICMC010000048.1:0-41982 GCF_043106005.1 Pseudomonas sp. GLN_2
CGGTAGGGGTTACGCGGATCCTGCGTCCAGTTCAGGTATGGCTTGCCGGTGTCCTGTGCCTCCATTTCGATGCAGTTTTCCACCGGGCAGGTGATCTGGCACAGGTTGCAGCCTACGCACTCCTCTTCGATCACACTGTAGGCATGCGTGCCGTCAGCCTTCAGCGTGCTGGCAATCGCCTGGTGCGAGGTGTCCTCGCACGCAATGTGGCAGCGCCCGCAGCCAATGCACGCCTCCTGGTCAATGTGCGCGACCGACTTGTAGTTGATGTCCAGGTATTTCCAGTCGGTGGTATGCCCCACCGCCTGCCCGCGGAACGCTTCGATAGTGGGGTGCCCATGCTGGTCCATCCAGCGTGCCAGGCCGTCCTGCATGTCCTCGACGATACGGAAGCCATGCAGCATCGCCGCCGTGCACACCTGCACGGCGCCACTGCCCAGGGCCATGAACTCGGCGGCGTCACGCCAGTTGCCGATGCCGCCAATGCCACAAATCGGCAAGCCCCGCGTTTCCGGGTCGCGGGCGATTTCCGCCACCATGTTCAAGGCGATCGGCTTCACTGCCGAACCGCAGTAACCGCCATGGGTGCTCTGGTCTCCGACAATCGGGTGGGCCACCATGCGGTCCAGGTCGACGCTGGTGATCGAGTTGATGGTGTTGATCAACGACACCGCATCGGCCCCGCCCCGGTGCGCGGCACGGGCCGACTGGCGGATATCGGTGATGTTCGGCGTAAGCTTCACGATCACCGGCAGCGCGCAGTACGTCTTGCACCAGCGGGTGACCATTTCCACATATTCCGGCACCTGGCCGACGGCCGCCCCCATGCCGCGCTCCGGCATTCCGTGCGGGCAACCGAAGTTCAGCTCGATGCCATCAGCCCCGGTGGCTTCCACCAGCGGCAGGATGAACTTCCACGATTCCTCTATGCACGGCACCATCAGCGACACGATCAGTGCGCGGTCGGGCCAGTCCTTCTTCACCTGGGTGATTTCACGCAGGTTGATTTCCAGAGAGCGGTCGGTGATCAACTCGATATTGTTGATCCCCTGTACCTGACGGTTGGGGCCATAGTGCGCCGAGTAGCGCGACGACACGTTGACCGCCGCAGGGTCTTCGCCCAGGGTCTTCCAGACCACGCCGCCCCAGCCGGCCTCGAAGGCGCGGACCACGTTGTAGGCCTTGTCGGTTGGCGGTGCGGAGGCCAGCCAGAAGGGGTTGGGTGCCTTGATGCCGGCAAATACGATAGACAAGTCGGCCATTTACGCTGCCTCCACGTTGAGCATGAGTTGGGCATGGATGGCTTCGGCGGCCAGCTTGCCGTGTTGCACGGCCTGCACGGTAAGGTCCTGCCCCAGCGCGGTGCAGTCGCCGCCTGCGTACACGCCCGGCAGGCTGGTCTGCAGGTGTTCGTCCACGCGGATGCGCTCACCCTCGCGGGCCAGTTGCGCAGCCACCGGGTCGCCGAGGCTGGCATCGTCAAAGCGTTGGCCAATGGCCTTGAAAATGGCGTCCGCAGCCAGCTCGAAGGTTTCGCCGGTATCGCGCAGGCGGCCTTCCGCCAGCTCGGTGCGGGCAAAACGCATGCCGCGGACCTTGCCGGTGTCATCCAGCAGCACGGCATCAGGGCGGGCCCAAGTGTGCAGGCGCACCTGGTTGGCTTTGGCAATGTCCTGCTCGTGGCCGGTAGCGCCCATGTCGGCGTGGCCACGGCGGTACACCAGGTTGACGTCGCGGGCCCCCAGACGGCTCATCTGCACAGCCATGTCGATGGCCGTGTTGCCAGCACCGATCACCAGGCAGCGGTCGGCCAACGGTAGCTGGCTCAGGTCATCGGCCTGGCGTAGCTCGCGGATGTATTCGGTGGCGGCGAGCACGCCGGGTGCTTCCTCGTGGGGCAGCCCTAGCTGGCGCACGGCATTCAGGCCGAGGCCCAGGAACACCGCGTCGTACTGATCGCGCAGTTCGCCCAGGCTGAGGTTGCTACCCAAGCGCTGGCCATGGCGGACTTCGATACCGCCAATCCCCAACAAGAAATCCACTTCACGCTGGGCATAGTCGTCTACCAGCTTGTAGCGGGCGATGCCGTACTCGTTGAGGCCACCGGCTTTGTCGCAGGCCTCGAACACCACCACGTCATGGCCGTGCATGGCCAGGCGGTGGGCGCAGGACAGCCCTGCCGGGCCGGCGCCGACCACGGCGATACGCTTGCCGGTGGTTGCCGAGCGCTTGAATGGGTGTGCGCTGAACTGGGCGTTGTCCAAGGCGTAACGCTGCAACTGGCCGATCAGCACCGGCGCGCATTCCTGGGCATTGTTGCGCACGCAGGCTTGCTGACACAGGATTTCGGTGGGGCACACGCGGGCGCAACTACCGCCCAGAATGTTGGCCGAAAGAATGCGCTCGGCGGCGCCTTGCAGGTTTTCGTCACTGATGCGGTGTATGAACGAGGGGATGTCGATCTCGCTGGGGCAAGCGTTGACGCAGGGGGCGTCGTAGCAGTACAGGCAGCGTGCACTTTCCAGGGCGGCCTGGCGCGCGGTGAGGGGTGGGGCCAGGTCGCTGAAGCGCTCGGCCAACTGGTCGGCGCCGGCCCGGGGGCGCGGCAAGTGGTTCAGGGCGTTGGTCACGGTTGTAGCCTCTCTATTTTTTTTGGTGCAGGCGACAGGTATTGCGGTCGATTCTGGGGCCGCTCCCACAGGCGATCGCGGTCCTTGCGGGAGCAACTGTCTTGCTCAATTTCTAAAAGCTGGCGCGATCCCTGTGGGAGCGGCCTTGCGTCGCGATGGGCTGCACAGCAGCCCAGTGGCTTCAGCGCTGTACAGGCATCGGCCGCTGATGCTCGGCCCGGCGCCCCAGCACCTCATACACCGACGGGTACGCCGGCCGTTCCACATACCGCCCCGCGCCCGGCTCGGCGCGCAGGTCGCCATCGGCCCAGAGCACCTTGCCCTGGCTGATGGTGTGGCTTGGGATGCCGCGCACGGTGCGGCCTTCGAAAATGTTGAAGTCCACCTGCTGGTGGTGGGTTTTGGCGGAGATGGTGCGGGTGCCCTGCGGGTCCCACAGCACCAGATCGGCATCGGCACCCACGCGGATAGCGCCCTTGCGCGGGAACAGGTTGAAGATTTTCGCCGTGTTGGTAGAGGTCAGCGCGACGAATTCGTGCATCGACAGACGCCCGCTGTTGACCCCGGCATCCCACAGTACTGCCATGCGATCTTCGATGCCGGCGGTGCCGTTGGGTATGCGGCTGAAGTCGTCGCGGCCCATGGCTTTCTGCTCGGCGCAGAAGCAGCAGTGGTCGGTGGCGGTGGTGTGCAGGTTGCCTGACTGCAAGCCGCGCCACAGCGCCTCCTGGTGCTCGCGTGGGCGGAACGGCGGGCTCATCACATAACCGGCGGCGGTGGCCCAGTCCGGGTCACGGTAGACACTGTCGTCCAGCAGCAGGTGGCCGGGCAGCACCTCGCCATACACCGGCTGGCCCTTGCCCCGGGCATAGGCGATTTCATCCAGTGCCTCGCGGCTGGAAATGTGCACCAGGTACAACGGCGTGCCGAGGGTTTCGGCAATGCGGATGGCGCGGCTGGCCGCTTCGCCTTCCACCTGCGAGGGGCGCGACAGCGGGTGGGCTTCCGGCCCGGTCATGCCCTGGGCGAGCAGTTTTTTCTGCAGGTGGTACACCAGCTCGCCGTTTTCAGCATGCACGGTGGGCACCGCACCCAGTTGCAGGCAACGCTCGAAGCTGGCCACCAGGGTATCGTCGGCGGCCATGATCGCATTTTTGTAGGCCATGAAATGCTTGAAGCTGTTCACCCCGTGCTTGGCCACCAGCTCGCCCATCTCTTCGGCCACCTGCTCGCTCCACCAGGTGATGGCGACGTGGAAGCCATAGTCGCTGGCGCTTTTCTGCGCCCAGCCACGCCACGTGTGGAAGGCCTCCAGCAACGACTGCTGCGGGTTGGGAATGACGAAGTCGATGATCGAGGTGGTGCCGCCAGCCAGGCCCGCAGCGGTGCCGCTGAAGAAGTCCTCACTGGCCACCGTGCCCATGAACGGCAACTGCATGTGGGTGTGCGGATCGATGCCCCCGGGCATCAGGTACTGGCCGCTGCCTTCGAGGATCTCGCAGTCGGTGGGCGGTTCGAGGTTTTGCCCGATGGCACGGATCAGGCCATCGGCACACAGGACATCGGCGGGATAACGCTCTTCGTGGGTAACCACGGTGGCGCCTCGGATCAACAGGGACATGCCGTTTTCCTCGCAGGCTGACCGGTCTTGGCCGGTTCTTTGCATTGTCGTGGATGCAGGCGGGCAGGGCGGTCAATCCTGTCAGGCCTGACAAGATTCGAGGCTAGATGCTGATTCTGGATTCAGCAAGAAAATTTTCCCATTAAATTTGTGGTTTTTAAGTTGTTGATATAAATAGAAAAAAATTAACGCGCGAATGGGCGACGGGGTTTTCCGGGTATTTGACTAACTTGACAAGATGAAAATCTGGTCGAGATTTCTAAGCACAATTCCGCGTGCGAACTCCGGTCATCGAATCAGCCTGATGAGCGAAAAAATAGAAAAAAAAACTGGAGAAGGGCCTATGCAACAGAGCAGATCGGAAGTGGTCGAGCAAGATGGCCTGTTCGAGCTGTCCGAGGGCAGCGACGTTCTCGACAGCCCGCGCTACAACCCCGACATAGCACCGACCAAGGTGCACCAGCGCACCTGGAACAAATGGCACATCACCGCCCTGTGGGTGGGGATGTCCATCTGCGTACCCACCTACACCCTCGGCGGTGTCCTTACCGCCTACTTCGGCCTCAGTGTTGGCGAAGCGCTGCTGGCGATCCTGCTGGCCAACGTTATCGTGCTGATACCGCTTACCCTCAATGCCTTTCCCGGTACCAAGTACGGCATTCCGTTTCCGGTGCTGCTGCGTTCGTCGTTCGGCATTCTTGGCTCCAACGTACCGTGCCTGATCCGCGCGGTGGTGGCCTGTGGGTGGTTCGGTATCCAGACCATGTTCGGCGGGCTGGCCATTCACCTGTTCCTGGGTTCGGTGTTCGACGGCTGGAAGGCGCTGGGCGGGACAGGCGAGGTGATTGGCTTCATGATCTTCTGGTGCCTGAACCTGTGGGTGGTGCTGCGCGGCGCCGAGTCGATCAAGTGGCTGGAAACGCTGTCGGCACCGCTGCTGGTGGCGGTGGGCGTCGGTCTGCTGTTCTGGGCCTTGCCGCACATGTCGATGACCGAACTGTTGGCACAGCCGCCCAAGCGCCCGGAAGGGGCGAGCGTGGTCAGTTACTTCTGCGCCGGGCTTACGGCCATGGTCGGCTTCTGGGCCACACTGTCGCTGAACATTCCCGACTTCAGCCGCTACGCCCGCAGCCAGAAGGATCAGATTCTCGGGCAGATCTTCGGCCTGCCGCTGACCATGTTCCTGTTTGCTGCGCTGGGTGTGGTGCTGACCGCCGCTTCGGCGTCGCTGGTGGGCGAGACGGTGTCCGACCCGGTCAGCCTGATCGGCAAGATTCAAAGCCCGTTCTGGGTGGCCCTGGCCATGGCGCTGATCGTGATTGCCACGCTGTCGACCAACACCGCGGCGAACATCGTGTCGCCCACCAATGACTTCCAGAACATTGCCCCACGCCTGATCGGCCGAAGCCGCGCGGTATGGCTGACCGGCTTTATCGGCCTGGCGCTGATGGGGCATGAACTGCTGAAGAAACTGGGCCTGATTGTCTCCGACCTTAGCCTGGAAAGCGTGTATTCCAACTGGTTGCTGGGCTATTCCAGCTTGTTGGGGCCCATTGCCGGCATCATGGTGGTGGACTACTTCCTGATCCATCGGCAGAAGCTGGACCTGGCCGGGCTATACCGCGACGACGTGTATCCCGCGTGGAACTGGGCCGGTTTTGCCGCCTTCGCCTTGCCAGTAGGGCTGACGGTAATGGCGATTGGCAACAGCAGTTTCAGCTGGTTCTACGACTATGGCTGGTTCACCGGCTCGTTGCTGGGCGGTGCACTGTACGCCGCGCTTGGCGGTTTGGCGGCACGCAACCCGGTGCGGTTGGTCAAACCCTTGCCTTGAGGCCTCGAAGAGGCCCGTACAAACAATAAGAAGCCTGAAGGAGAAGCCCGTGACCCCCGTCAAAGAGATCCTGAAGACCAACGCCCGTCACGTCGACAGCACCCGCCTGTGGCAGTCGCTGATGGACCTGGCCCGGCTCGGCGCCACCGCCAAGGGGGGTGTCTGCCGCCTGGCCTTGACCGACCTCGACCGCCAGGCCCGCGATCTGTTCGTGCAGTGGTGCGAGGCGGCCGGTTGCTCGGTCAGCATCGACGCTGTCGGCAACATATTCGCCCGCCGTCCGGGCCGTAACCCCAAGCTGCCGCCGGTGATGACCGGTAGCCATATCGACACCCAGCCCACCGGCGGCAAGTTCGATGGCTGCTTCGGGGTGATGGCCGGGCTGGAGGTGATCCGTACCCTCAACGACCTGGGCGTGGAAACCGACGCGCCGCTCGAAGTGGTGGTGTGGACCAACGAAGAAGGTTCGCGTTTTGCGCCGTGCATGATGGGTTCAGGGGTGTTCGCCGGCAAGTTCACCCTGGAAGACACCCTGGCCAAGCGCGATGCCCAGGGTGTCAGCGTTGGCGAAGCGTTGAACACCATTGGCTACGCCGGTCCGCGTGCCGTGTCGGGGCACCCGGTGGGGGCGTATTTCGAAGCGCATATCGAGCAGGGTCCTATCCTTGAGGACCAGGCCAAGACCATCGGCGTGGTCCTCGGCGCCCTGGGCCAGAAGTGGTTCGACCTGACCCTGCGCGGTGTTGAAGCCCATGCCGGCCCTACGCCGATGCACCTGCGCAAGGACGCCCTGGTGGGGGCAGCCGCTGTGGTAGAGGCGGTCAACCGCACGGCGCTTGCCCATCAGCCCCACGCCTGTGGCACGGTGGGTTGCCTTCAGGCGTACCCGGGCTCGCGTAACGTGATCCCGGGCGAAGTGCGCATGACTCTCGACTTCCGCCACCTGGAGGGCGAGCAGTTGAATGCGATGATTGCCGATGTGCGCGGGGTGATCGAGGCGACCTGTACCAAGCATGGCCTGAGCCATGAGCTGGTGCCCACGGCAGACTTCCCGGCACTTTACTTCGACAAAGGCTGTGTCGACGCCGTGCGCGAGTCGGCCAAGGCGCTGGGCCTGCCGCACATGGACATCGTCAGTGGCGCGGGGCATGACGCGATCTTCCTGGCCGAGCTGGGGCCGGCGGGGATGATTTTCGTGCCGTGCGAAAACGGCATCAGCCATAACGAGATCGAGAACGCCACGCCCGATGACCTGGCGGCGGGCTGCGCGGTGTTGTTGCGGGCGATGCTGGCGGCGTCGGAGGCAATTGCCAACGGGCGCCTGGCGGCCTAGGCACTGGCCTCAAGACGGCCGTTACGGCCAAGGTGATAGCGCTGCAGGTCCTGCGCCAGGGTCAACTGCCCGCTGTAATGGGCGAGGGCCTCGTCGCGCACGGTGTCGATGTGCGGGCTGCGTCGCGGGTCGTTCTGGTAGCGGGCGCTGAAATGCGTCAGTACCAGGTTGCGCACGCCAGCGGCCTCGGCGAAGCGTGCCACCTCAGCGGCGGTGCTGTGGCCGAACGTGCCCCCGGTGCGTTCGACCACCGCCTGGGTGAAGGTGGCTTCGTGCACCAGTACATCCGCACCCCTGGCGACGGCTGCCAGCAGCGCTGGTTTGTCGTTGTCCCCGCACACGATCACCCGCTGGGGCGGACGCGAAGGGCGCAGGTAGTCGTTGCCGTTCAGCAGTTGCCCATTGAACGTCACGGTCAACCCCTTGGCCAGCTCGCCCCACAGCGGACCACGCGGTATGCCCTCGGCGTCCAGGCGCTGGATGTCCAGGCGTGGCTCAGGGTTGATTTCAGTGAATACGAAACCCACGCTGGGCACCCGGTGCGACAGTTGCACGGTGGTCACCTGCAGTGTCGCGTTGCGCCATGCGATCAGCTCTTCCACGGGCAACAGGCGCAGCTCGAACGGCAGGAAGGTGTCGCTGGCAACCAGGCCCTGGCGTACCCAGTCGTGCAGTGCAGCGGGCAGGATCACTTCCAGCGGCTGGGTGCGCCCGCTCATGCCCGCGCTGGCCAGCAGGCCGGGCAGGCCGAAGCAATGGTCACCATGCACGTGGGTGATGAAGATCGCGCACAGGTCGCGGATCGAAAGCGGGGTGTGCAGCAGGCGGTGCTGGGTGCCTTCGCCGCAATCGACCAGATACCAGTGGCTGCCACTGGCTTCGATCACGGCCGTGGCGCTGACATTACGTGCCTTGGTGGGCACCCCGGCGGAGGTGCCGAGGAACAGCAGGTCCATGCTCAGGCTCCTGTTTCAGGCCAGAAGCGGCCAAGGTGATACGGGGCGCACACCTTAGCCGGATTGCCACCCGCCGTCGACGGCCTGCTAGTTATCCTGTCGCCAGATGAGCTTGCTGGTGTCATACCCTTGCTCTCGGGCGATTGTCAGCAGTTGCTCGCGCTGCTGGTCGGTGACCGCTGGCGTGCGCGACAGCAGCCACAGGTACTCGCGGTTGGGGTGGCCGACCAGTGCCACGCGGTAGTCCTTGTCGTGGTACAGCACCCAGTACTCGCCCTTGGTCAGGCCCGGTGCCAGGCGGCTGAACCAGTTGTCGAAGCGCACCCACAGCTTGTCGGTGCTGCCCGGTTGCTGAGCCTCGGCGATGCCCTTGGCTTCATTCCACTGGCCGTCCTTTTCCTGGCAGCGGTTGGTTACATCGATACGGCCGTCCTCGCGCAAGCCGTAGCGCGCCTCGGACTTCACACAGTTACGCTGGAAGAACATCGGCAGTCGCGCCAGTTCGTACCAGGTACCCTGATAGCGTTGCAGGTCCACCTGCTGGGTACGCGGCGGTGCCGGGTGATCGTTGCCGGCGCAGCCGAGCAGGGCCAGGGTCATGCAGGAAAGCAGCAGTGTAGTGCGCAGCGCCATGGGTGACCTCCTTGGAGCGGATGGGGCGTACCTGTGTTTCGACGCCTGTGCGGGGAAAAAGTTGTAGGCGATATTGCCTGCGGGTAAACCCGTGCAGGAGCGGGTTTACCCGCGAAAGGGCCCGCACAGGTCCGCACAGGCCTGCCTCACAGCCAGTACGTCACCGCCCACCATCCCAACCCGCCCATCACCACGGTATAGGGCAGCGCCATCCACACCATCCGCCCATACGACAGCCGGATCAGCGGCGCAATGGCCGAGGTCAGCAGGAACAGGAACGCCGCCTGCCCGTTAGGCGTCGCCACGCTTGGCAGGTTGGTGCCGGTGTTGATCGCCACCGCCAGTGTTTCGAAATGCTCGCGGCTCATGCTGCCGTTGAGAAATGCCTGCTTCACTTCGGTAATGTAGATGGTGGCAACGAACACATTGTCGCTGATCGCCGACAGCAAACCGTTGGCCAGATACAGCATGCCCGGTTGCTGTTCGGCCGGCAGCGTCAGCACCCAGCTGATCAATGGGCTGAACAATTGTTGCTGATGAATCACCGCGACCACGGCAAAGAACACCACCAACAGCGAAGTGAATGGCATGGCGTCCTGGAAGGCGCGGCCCAGGCGGTGCTCGTCGGTGATGCCGGTGAAGGCCGTGATCAGTACGATCACCATCAGGCCGATCAGGCCGACCTCGGCCACATGCAGCCCCAGGCAGATGATCAAAATCAGGGCAGCGAGCCCTTGTACCCACAGCGCGATGCGCTGGGCCTGGGTACGTGCGGCATCGTCCTCGGCGGCATAGGCAGCCAGTACCTGGCGCACTGTCTCAGGCATCAGCGTGCCGTAGCCGAACAGGCGCAGCTTCTCCAGCAACACGCAGGTCAGCAGGCCGGCACCCAGCACCGGTATCGACACGGGCGCCACCTTGAGGAAGAAGTCAGCGAAGTGCCAGCCCATCTCGTGGCCGATCAGCAGGTTCTGCGGCTCGCCCACCAGCGTGCATACGCCACCCAGGGCGGTACCCACTGCGCCGTGCATCAGCAAGCTGCGCAGGAACGCGCGGAACTGGTTCAGGTCGTCACGGTGTAACTGCGCCACTTGCTGGTCGCTGTCCAGTGCGCTGTCTTCACGCGGGTTGGCGCCGGACGCCACGCGATGGTAGACCGCATAAAAGCCGACCGCGGCGCTGATGATCACGGCCGTCACCGTCAACGCATCGAGAAACGCCGAAAGGAATGCCGACAGTACGCAGAACAGTAGCGACAGCATGGCTTTCGAGCGCACACCCAGCAGAATGCGCGAGAACAGGAACAGCAGCAGTTCCTTCATGAAATGGATACCGGCGACCATGAACATCAGTAGCAGGATTACCGGGAAGTTGTGCTGCAGTTCTTCGTACAGTGCCTGCGGCGTGGTCATCTGCAACAGCAGGGCTTCGATCAGCAACAATCCCCCGGGCATCAGCGGGTAGCACTTCAGCGCCATGCCCAGGGTGAAGATGAACTCGATTACCAGCGCCCACCCGGCTGCAGCCGGGCCAATGGTTGCCAGTAGAAGCGGATTGAGCACCAGGAACAGGCAGATGACCGCTTTGTACCAAAGCGGCGACTGGCCCAGGAAACCGTGAGCGAGGGCGCCGGTCAGGGAGCGCGACATGAATATGTATCCTTATGATTCAGCGATGGCGCACGGTGCCGGATCATCGCGCCTTAGGCAAGGCATACAGTCCCGTTTTTGGCACAAGTACGGTCATCGGCATGAGTTAACATCCGGACCATGAACTTTTCGCCCGCAGGAGTGCCGCCCGTGACCGAGTACAGTGCATTAAAGGTCGAACTGACCGACAGCGTCGCCCATGTTCAGATCAATCGCCCAGAGAAGGTCAACGCGATGAATGCGGCCTTCTGGGAGGAAATCGTCGACATCTTCCAGTGGATCGATGACACCGATGCCGTGCGCGCGGTGGTGATCAGCGGCGCTGGCAAGCACTTTTCCGCCGGTATCGACCTGATGATGCTGGCCTCGCTGGCTGGGCAGATGGGCAAGGACGTGGGCCGCAATGCACGCTTCCTGCGCAAGACCATCCAGCGGCTGCAGGCCTCGTTCACCGCTGTGGACACGTGCCGCAAACCCGTACTGGCGGCCGTGCAAGGCTACTGCATCGGCGGCGCCATCGACCTCATCTCGGCGTGCGACATGCGCTACTGCAGCAGTGACGCGCAGTTCTCGATCAAGGAAATCGACATGGGTATGGCGGCCGATGTCGGCACATTGCAACGTTTGCCACGCATCATTGGCGACGGCATCATGCGGGAGCTGGCGTTTACCGGGCGCAATGTCGAGGCCGACGAGGCGCTGCGCATCGGCCTGGTCAACCGAGTCTATGATGATCAGGCCGCACTGATGGACGGCGTCTTTGCCATCGCCCGCGAGATTGCCGCAAAATCGCCGATCGCTGTGGCCGGCACCAAGGAAATGCTCAGCTACATGCGTGACCATCGCATCGACGATGGCCTGGACTACATTGCCACCTGGAACGCCGCAATGCTGCAGTCCGAAGACCTGCGCGTGGCGGTGGCGGCGCACATGAGCAAACAGAAACCGACGTTCGCCGACTGATCGGGCCGGGGGACGCGCAGTAAAGGAACCCCCGACATGTCAGCACGCTGGACTACCGCAGTACTCGACCCACAGATGACCGGGGGGCTGGCCGTGGCCCGCAGCCCTGAAGGGTTTCTGGTGGACGCCAACGGCGCGCTGTTCCCCCGCGACTGGCTCAAGCGCCAGGACCTCGACGTGCTGTGCGAGCACGGCATCGGTCACTTTGACGGCCAGCCGGTGTTCCTGCTGGAGCTGCGCAGCGCCACTGATGTGCCGGGCTGCAGCTGGCGCGGCCTGCGTGCGTTCATGCTCGAAGGCGACTTCGACACCTACAAGGTGCTGGGTTATGCCGCACAAATCGGTACCTGGGCGCGCGAGCATCGCTTCTGCGGCAGTTGCGGCCAGGCGATGACGCAAATTCGCTGGGAGCGGGCGATGTATTGCCAGCCCTGCGACCTGCGCAGCTATCCGCGCATTTCACCCAGCATGATCGTGCTGGTGACCCGCGGTGATGAAATCCTGCTGGCGCGTTCGCCACGCTTCGTCACCGGGGTGTACAGCACCTTGGCAGGTTTCGCCGAACCGGGTGAATCGGCTGAAGACTGCCTGGTGCGCGAAGTGCGCGAAGAAGTGGCGGTGGAGGTGCAGAACATCCAGTACGTCGGCAGCCAGTGCTGGCCGTTTCCGCATTCGATGATGTTGGGTTTCCATGCCGAGTATGCCGGGGGCGAGATTGTCATGCAGCCGGACGAGATCGAGGACGCCAAGTGGTTCAGCGTCCACGACCTGCCGCCGCTGCCGGCCGGGCGGTCCATTGCCCGTTACCTGATCGATCTGTATGTTGCGCGGCGGCTGGGCTGTGATATCCCTGCTTTCCCGTCCTAGCTGCAGTGAACAATGTGCTCCGACTAGGCGCAGGGCGCAGGCAATGGTCATTCCATTGCCAAAGTCCCTCAGGCCTGCCCGAACCAGTGTTGCCACGCTAAGCGCACGGTCAACGCCAGCACCACGGTGATGAACACCGGGCGGATGAACTTGCTGCCGCCGCTGATCGCCGTGCGTGCGCCGAAAAAGGCGCCGACCATCACCGACAGGCCCATGCACAGGCCGACGATATAGTCCACCTGCCCGGAAATGATGAACACCGTCAGCGCCGCGATGTTGCTGACGAAGTTCATGCTGCGCGCCACGCCGCTGGCGCGTACCAGGTCGATGGGGTACAGCAGCAGGGTACTGACCGTCCAGAACGCCCCGGTACCCGGGCCGGCTACGCCGTCGTAGAAGCCCAGGGTGAAGCCTTGCGGCACTTGCCACTTTTTCTTGATCGGTGCATCGGCATCCAGCGGCGCCTTGGGCGTGCCGCCGAACAACAGGTAGATGCCACAGGCGAAGACGATCACTGGCAGCATCTTGTTCAGCCATTCGGCTGGCATGTAGTGGGCGATGACGGCGCCGAGCAACGCCCCGGTCAGGGTGGCGAACAACGCCGGGCGCCACTGCGCCGGATGGAACAGTTTGCGTTTATAGTAAGTGAAACTTGCGGTGGCCGAGCCGAAGGTGGAACTGAGCTTGTTGGTGCCCAGCACCAGGTGTGGTGGCATGCCGGCGGTGAGCAGGGCCGGGGTGGTGAGCAGGCCGCCGCCACCGGCGATGGCGTCGATGAAACCGGCGACGAAGGCGACCAGCGCCAGGATGAGTAGGGTTAGGGGTTCTACGGTGAGTTCGAAGGGCATGGGGTTTGGGCGCAGGGAGAAAGGCAAAAGGTGAGCAAAGGTCGCTCTGAGGCTGAGATGGTAATACTCACCGGTTAGGCTTGCCAGTGCCAGGTGTTTGCGAGATTGCCCTTGCGCTTTAACCTCTGGCAGTTCACTTGGTTTTACCCCTCACGTTCGATTGTTCGGGCTGAAATGAAAAATTCGCAGGGGGTGATGGTAGCTTATGAATGACGACTGCCTCTTCTGGAGGGGTATATACTTTTTCAATGAGTTTTGCGGTTTTATTGATCTTCTTCATATAAATGGTGGTTATGTTGTCTGCTTGCGCCTCATCGTTGAGCAGATACCTGGCATCGTTATTAGGCTCCCAATTTTCTAGCGTCTCTTTGTATTTGATTAGGTTTGCAGCTTTCTCTAAATGTTTTCCTTGGGTGTGTGGGCTATCATACCACTTGGGGAATTTGGCCAGCGCAGGGAAGGTTTCAGTAGCCTTGACAGCATCGTTGTAGTACGGGTTTTCATTGTTCGGTGAGAGCGTCGAGGTGTCGCGTTTTATCTTGAAGAAATCCAAAATTCCCCTCAGCATCTGGCCGGATGGGTCCAGATTGTTCGTTGGGTCGCCCTCGCAATAGGCATATGCATTTCGCCCCCCCTTGCCAAAAGGGCTGAGGCTGTCAGGCGAATAAAAGCGCATGAGATAAGGGCTATATGCACGGTGGCCGTTGCCAAGGAGGTACAGTTTCGTGAAGCGATCACAACGTTGCCCGGTGTATCCCAGGATATGCTCAATGTGGCTGTGCCCATAAGCGCTGTAGGTCAGACTTTGAATGCGGTCACGATGTAAGCTGTTGGTTATGGAGTTCTGCGCATTTACTGCCGTTATCAGCGTTTCGGCAGCGCGCTCCGCGAGTGGAGTGCCTGTGGCTGAAAACAGTGTAATAGATTGGTTGATGCCAACTGCTGTTGATAACTGGTCGATATTATAGAATAAGTGCTGCTTTAGGTTCTGTTGCATGATCAGCCTGCCGGCAATGTAATGTATTGATGCTACCTTCGGATAATTTAGCCATGCGTGCAACTGGTATATTTGCCAGTTGCATGCAGGCACTCTATATGTGTTGCCAGTGCCGACCCTTTCGCGGGCAAGCCCGCGCCTACGAAGATGGCGTAATCCCGGATCGGGTTTACCCGCGAAAGGGCCGGTACAGGCGAAAACATCAACTACGGATAAACGCCAGCAAATCCGCATTGATCACATCAGCATGGGTGGTTGGCATGCCATGCGGGTAGCCTTTGTAGGTTTTCAGCGTGCCATTGGGCAACAGCCTGGCCGACAGTACCCCGGAATTTTCATAGGGCACGATCTGGTCATCGTCGCCGTGCATCACCAGCACCGGCTGCTGGATGCCCTTCAGGTCCTCGGTGAAATCGGTCTGGGAAAACGCCACGATGCCATCGTAATGGGCCTTTGCACTGCCGATCATGCCTTGGCGCCACCAGTTGCCGATGATGCCTTCGCTGGCTTCGACCCCAGGGCGGTTGTAGCCGTAGAACGGCCCTGTTGGCACATCCCGGTAGAACTGCGCCCGGTTGCTGGCAACCTGGGCCTGGAAGCCGTCGAATACCGACTTGGGCAGGCCACCGGGGTTGCCGGGGGTTTGTACCATCAAGGGGGGTACGGCTGCGATCAGCACGGCCTTGGCCACCTTGTCTTCAGGGTACCGGGCCATGTAGCGCACCACCTCCCCACCGCCGGTCGAGTGGCCGACATGCACGGCACCCTGGGTGCCCAGGTGGGCGACCACGGCGGCTACGTCGTCGGCATAGTGGTCCATGTCGTGGCCGTCCCATACCTGGCTGGAGCGGCCATGACCTCGCCGGTCGTGGGCGACCACGCGGTAGCCTTCAGCGAGGAAGAACAGCATCTGCGCGTCCCAGTCATCGGCACTGAGCGGCCAGCCGTGGTGGAAGTGGATCACCGGTGCATCGCGCGGGCCCCAGTCCTTGTAGAAGATCTGTACGCCGTCCTTCGTGGTTACATAGCTCATGGTCGTGTCTCCTGGGTGCAGGAAGCGAAGGGAGCTATTGAGAATAGGAGGGATTTTGGCGGGTATCAGGAAGTTGTGTTGCCTGTGTGGGCCTCTTCGCGGGTGAACCCGCTCCTACACTGTGAGGTCCCTTTCACCCGCGAAGAGGCCCGCACAGGCAACACTGATGCCCTTCAGACACGGTCGCGCATGCGGTACCAGGCCTTTGCCGCAGCTTCCAAAGGCGCAGCCAGCAGGTCGCCGCCGGGGAAGCGGCCGTTGTCGATGCCTTGGTACAGCGCCAACAGGTCTTCATCGCCGAGAATGGCATCGCTGACCGCACGCGCCGCCGCCAGGGTCGGCAGAACGCCATGGCCGGAGAAACCCTGCAGCCAGTAGCGCTGGCCCTCGCGGCCGACGTCCGGGGTGCGCTTGATGCTGCAATCGATGTGGCCGCCCCAGGCATAGTCGATGGCCACCCCGGCCAGTTGCGGGAACACCCGCTCCAGGTACGGGCGGGTGGCGCTGGCGACGTCCTTGGGAATGCCGCCCAGGTAGGTGCAGCCACCGCCGAACAGCAGGCGGTGGTCTGGGGTGAGGCGGAAGTAGTCGGGTACGAACTGGTTGTCGATCACGCAACTGTTGCGAGGTAGTAACGAATGGGCCAAGTCGGCATCCAGAGGCGCAGTGGCGACCTGATAGGAACCGACTGGCAACAGGCGACGCGACAGGCTGCGGTCAAGGCGGTCGATGTAGGCGTTGCAGGCCAGCACCAATACCTGGCAGCGAACTTCGCCACGGTCGGTACGGGCGACATAGCCGTCGCGAGCCTGCTGGTAGCTGAGCACCTGGCTCTGTTCGTAGATTTGCCCGCCGGCAGCCTCAATGGTACTGGCCAGGCCCTGTGCCAGTTTCAGCGGGTTGAGGTGGGCACCTTTGGCGTCGTACAGCGCGGCCTGGTAGCGCGGGCTGTCGATCCATTGCGGCAACTCGTCCCGGCCGATCAGGCGCAGGGCGTCGTAACCCCATTTATGCTCGGCATCATGCAGGGCCTCTTCGAGCATTTTTACCCGGCGCGGCAATACTGCAGTCCACAGGCTGCCCGGCCGGTAGTCGATGTCGAAGCCGTGGCGCTGGGGCAGTTCGCGCATCTCGTCGGCGGCCCAGCACATGCTGGCCCATAGCCGTTGGGTGCGTTCGATGCCAAGGGCCTGCTCCAGCGGCGGCATGTCGCACGACCAGCCCAACAGCGCCTGGCCACCGTTGCGTCCGGAGGCCGCCCAGGCTACCCGGCTGGCTTCCAGCAGTGTTACGCGCTTGCCGGCCTGGGTCAGCCGCAGGGCAGTGTGCAGGCCGCTGAAACCGGCGCCGATGATCAGCACATCGGTGTCGTGAGTGCCTTGCAGGGTAGGGCGTAATGGGATGTTGGCGGGGTAGGTCTGGGCGTAGTAACTGGCGACGTGCTGGGCGGATTGTTTGAACATGCCGGATTTTCCGTGAAAATTATTATGTTTATTTTCATGAAAAGTTAGCAGTTAAATTTCACGCTGCCAATGTGTCGGTTGGGTTTTGTGGTTTGCCTTTGGTTAATGTGTTGCCTGGGCTGGCCTCTTCGCGGGTGAACCCGCTCCTACAGGGGCGCTCGCTTTTTCCGCGCCTGGCGTGGCTTGCTCGGGGTCGCCTTGCTTCCAGTCGCTTTGCTCTTCCCGCCACCGCGACGTTTCTTTTTCCAGGGCGGGGCCGCCCCGGCCGCTGGCCCGCTGATGGTCATGCGCATGCCGCTGCAACGCTCCACCAGCTTGCCCATCCACGCCGACTGCCGGGCAACGAACTCTTCCAGGGGCATCTCGCCGCTTTGCACCATGTCCAGCGCCTGCTCCCAGATCGCCGTGGTGCCGGGATCAGCAATGGCGCGGGGAACGGCGTCGATCAGGCTGAAGGCCGCAGGTGTGGCCGACAGCGCCTTGCCGTTCTTCACCAGGTAACCGCGGTCGAGCAGACCCTGGATAATGCTGGCGCGGGTGGCCTCGGTGCCGATGCCGGTGGTTTCCTTGAGTTTCTGCTTCAGCCGAGGGTCATCCACCAGCTTGGCCACGTTTTTCATCGCCTTGATCAGGTCGCCTTCGGTAAAAGGTTTGGGTGGCTGGGTCCACAGGTCTTTCAGTTGCAGGCCGTGTACGTTGCAGTCCTGGCCTTCGCGAAGCGCCGGCAGCACCTGGGCCGGTGGTGCCTCGCGGCCTTTGGCCGGGGTGAGCGCCTCGGGCAAGGCGCGGCGCCAGCCCGGCTCGACGATCTGCTTGCCTACAGCACGCAGCGCATGACCGGCGCAGTCGAAGTCGGCCTGGGTGCGGTCGTACTCATGGTTGGGCAGGAACTGCGCCAGATAGCGGGCGCGGATCAGGGTATACACGGCCTTGTGCTTGGCCGGCAGGCGTGAGGGGTCGCTGGCGGCGGCGGTGGGGATGATGCCATGGTGAGCGCTGACTTTGGCGTCGTTCCACGCCCGCGAGCGGCGTTGCGACTCCAGGTAGGGCTGCAGCGGCGCCAGGCTGGCATCGGCCCGTTGCAGGGCGGCGAGGATGGCGGGTGCCTCGGCGTGCTGGCTTTGTGGCAAATAGCCGCAATCGCTGCGCGGGTAGGTGATCAGCTTGTGTGTTTCGTACAGTGCCTGGGCAATGTCGAGGGTTTCCTGGGCGCCGAGGCCGAACTTTTTCGAGCACAGCTCCTGCAGGGTGCCAAGGTCGAAGGGCAGCGGTGCTGCTTCGCGCACACGCTCGGTCGCTACCTTTACCGCTCGGGCAGTGCCGGCATGGCCGATGTCGGTGGCGGCCCGCTGTGCCAGGTCTTGCTTCAGGCAGCGGCCTTGGTCATCGCAGGCGTCTTCGGGGGCGCGCCATTGGGCATTGAAGTGTTGGCCGGCGTGTTCCAGCTGGACGTCGATGGCCCAGAACGGCACCGGCACGAAGTTGGCGATGCTGCGGTCGCGGTCGACCACCAGGCGCAAGGTCGGCGTTTGCACGCGGCCTACCGGCAGCACGCCCTGGTAGCCGGATTGGCGGCCCAGCAAGGTGAACAGCCGGCTCATGTTCATGCCGATCAGCCAGTCGGCACGCGAGCGGCCCAGCGCCGAGTGGTACAGGTTGAACGTCTCGTGGCCTGGCAGCAGGCGCGCCAGGGCCTTGCGGATGGAAGCGTCATCCAGCGCCGACAGCCACAGGCGCTGCACCGGGCCTCGGTAGCGGCAGTGCTCGACCAGCTCGCGGGCAATCATTTCGCCTTCGCGGTCGGCGTCGGTGGCAATCACCAGCTCCCGCGCTTCACCGAGCAGGCGCTTGACCGCCTTGAACTGGCTGGCGGTCTTGGGCTTTACCAGCATCTTCCACTTGTCTGGAATGATCGGCAGGTCGGCCAGGTTCCAGCGCTTGTAACGTTCGTCGTAGCTGTCGGGCGGGGCGGTTTCCAGCAGGTGGCCGATGCACCAGGTTACGCAGATGTCGGTGCCTTGCCAGCAGCCGTCGCCTTTGCGGTTGGCGCCGAGCACTTTGGCGATGTCTTTTGCCTGGGAGGGTTTTTCGCAGAGAAACAGGCGCATGGCCGGGGACGCTTCATCGGGGTGGTGGGCCATAGGATGCGCAAGCGGGGGCGCAGAGGCAAGTTTTATCTGGATGGATGTACAGGTTTTTTGTCAGCGGGGATGTATATGGCCAGTGCCGGCCTCTTCGCGGGTAAACCCGCTCCTACAGGGACGCGTGGTACTTGTAGGAGCGGGTTTACCCGCGAAGAGGCCGGCACAGCTGATGGATCAGGCGCGCGAGTCGCGCACCATGTCGACATGCGGGATGCCAGCTTCGAGGAATTCCTCGCTGACTACGCGAAAGCCCAGCCGCTCATAGAACGGCGTGGCGTGTACCTGGGCGCTGAGCATCTGCTGTTTCAGGTCGCGGTTCTGCGCTTCGACGATGACCGCATTGACCAACGCATCGCCCACCTTCAGGCCGCGCCAGTCCTTGAGCACCGAGATGCGCCCGATGGTGCCGTCGGCCAGCAGGCGCGCAGTACCGATCGGATAGTCGCCTTCCAGGGCCAGGAAGTGCAGGGCATCCTGGTCTTCAGAATCGAACTCCAGCTCTGGCGGAATGTGCTGCTCGGCGACGAACACGGCTTCACGGATACGGCGGATGTCGGCGTTGTCTTTGTGCCAATCGGCGAGGCGAACGCTGATCTTATTCATTGGCGAATCCCAGGCTCCCTTGTTTGACCAGCTGCTGTACCAGCATAAGGCCATCTTCGTCCTGCAGCCACTCGGCCAGGTTGTCGATGTGCAGGGCGTCGGCCGCACATACCAGCTTCAGCAGCTCTCGCAGTTTGCCGGGCAGTGGGCAACTACGGCCGCTGGCGAACAGCAGCAGGTCGTCTTCGAATTCCGACCAGGCCAGACGTGCGCTGGGGTTGCGGATCAGGATGGCGCCCTGCTCAAGGGCGTCGATCAGCTCTTCCTCGCTCAGCTCTTCGCCAACGATCTGCTCGGGGTAGCGCGGCTCGGTCATGAACTGGCCGAACCAGGTCAGCAGCAGGTCCTTGTCGCCCATGTGCTTGTCGAGCAGCGCCTTGAGGCGGTCGAGGGCATCGTGCTGGATCTGGTGCGGGTCGCTGACCGGCTGGGCGTCGGCGTCGCTGTAGCGCTCTTCGTCGGGCAGGAACTGGCCGAGGAAGTCGGTGAAGTGGGTCAGCACTTCGGCAGCGCTCGGTGCGCGGAAGCCGACCGAGTAGGTCAGGCAGTCATCCACGGCTACGCCGTAGTGAGCCAGGCGCGGTGGCAGGTAGAGCATGTCGCCGGGCTCCAGGGTCCACTCTTCACTCTGCTCGAACTCGGCCAGGATACGCAGGTCGGCGTGCTCCAGCAGCGGGCTGTCACTGCTGCACATCTGGCCGATCTTCCAGTTGCGCTGGCCGTGGCCCTGCAGCAGGAACACGTCGTAGTTGTCGAAGTGCGGGCCGACGCTGCCACCCGGGGCGGCGAAGCTGATCATCACGTCATCGATACGCCAGCTGGGCAGGAAGCGGAAGTTTTCCAGCAGTTCGGCCACTTCCGGAACGAACTGGTCAACGGCCTGTACCAGCAGGGTCCAGTCTTTTTCCGGCAGTTCGGCGAAGGTGTCTTCGCTGAACGGGCCGCGGCGCAGTTCCCACGGGTGCGCGCCGTGCTCCAGCACGATACGCGATTCGACTTCGTCTTCCAGGGCCAGGCCGGCGAGCTCATCGGGGTCGATCGGGCTGATGAAGTCCGGGAAGGCCTGGCGTACCAGCAGCGGCTTCTTCTGCCAGTAGTCGCGCATGAATTCGCGGGCCGAGATGCCGCCGAGCAGCTGCAGTGGAGTATCAGGATTCATGTTCAACCTATTGAAAAAAACGTAATTTTCGTACGGGAATAAAAACGCCCGGCCAGGCCGGGCGTTGTACGCGACGCTGAGCTTAGATGCGTTTGGCCTGGGCCGCCGCGTTACCGATGTAGGTAGCGGGGGTCAGCTGCTTGAGCTCGGCCTTGGCTTCGGCTGGCATGTCCAGGCCGTCGATGAAGGTCAGCAGCGCTTCTGGGGTGATGCCCTTGCCACGGGTCAGCTCTTTGAGCTTCTCGTAGGGGTTTTCGATGTTGAAGCGGCGCATCACGGTCTGAATCGGCTCGGCCAGCACTTCCCAGCAAGCGTCCAGGTCGGCGGCGATGCGAGCTTCGTTGACTTCCAGCTTGCCGATGCCTTTCAGGCTGGCCTCGAAGGCGATCACGCTGTGGGCAAAGCCCACGCCCAGGTTGCGCAGCACGGTGGAGTCGGTCAGGTCACGCTGCCAGCGCGAGATCGGCAGCTTGCTGGCCAGGTGCTGGAACAGCGCATTGGCGATACCCAGGTTGCCTTCGGAGTTTTCGAAGTCGATCGGGTTGACCTTGTGCGGCATGGTCGACGAACCGATTTCGCCGGCAACGGTCTTCTGCTTGAAGTAACCCAGCGAAATGTAGCCCCACACATCACGGTCGAAGTCGATCAGGATGGTGTTGAAGCGGGCGATGGCGTCGAACAGCTCGGCGATGTAGTCGTGCGGCTCGATCTGGGTGGTGTACGGGTTGAACTGCAGGCCCAGTTCGTCTTCGATGAAGGCGCGGGCGTTCTCTTCCCAGTCGATCTGCGAGTAGGCCGACAGGTGGGCGTTGTAGTTGCCCACGGCGCCGTTGATCTTGCCCAGCAGTGGCACGGCGGCAACCTGGGCGATCTGGCGCTCCAGGCGGTACACGACGTTGGCCAGTTCTTTACCCAGGGTGGTCGGCGAAGCCGGCTGACCATGGGTACGCGACAGCATTGGTACTTCGGCGTGGGCGTGGGCCAGGGCGCGGATGGCGTCGGCGACCTGGCGCATCAGCGGCAACAGCACTTCGTCACGGCCGGCGCGCAGCATCAGGGCGTGGGACAGGTTGTTGATGTCCTCGCTGGTGCAGGCGAAGTGGATGAACTCGCTGACCTTGGCCAGCTCAGGCAGCTTGGCGGCCTGCTCCTTGAGGAGGTATTCAATGGCCTTGACGTCGTGGTTGGTGGTGCGCTCGATTTCCTTGACGCGCTCGGCGTGCTCCAGCTTGAAATCGTTGGCCAGGCTGTCCAGCAGGGCGGTGGCTTCGGCGGAGAACGCCGGCACTTCGCCGATTTGCGGGTGGGCGGCCAGGCGCTGCAGCCAGCGCACTTCGACCAGGGCGCGGAAACGGATCAGGCCGAATTCGCTGAAAATGGGGCGCAAGGCCTGGGTTTTGCCGGCATAACGGCCGTCTACAGGGGAAACCGCAGTGAGCGAAGAAAGCTGCATGGGGTGTTCTCGGACAGTCAGGCTTTTGGAAGGGCGCATATCATACATGAAAAATGCGCCTGGGTCGGGTGGCTGACCAAAGGTCGGCCCAATTTGGATCTGGTGGCAGACCCTGTGGGAGCAGGCGTGCCCGCGAACACCGGCGTAGCCGGTGCCATACACCGCGTCGCCTGCTTCGCGGGCACGCCCGCTCCCACAAAGGGCAGCCCAGCCCGTCAGGTGGGGCTGCGCATCATGTCGTACAGTTCGTTCAGCAACTTGCGCCGGCTGAACACCAGCTGCCAACGGTGCCCGCCCAGCTGCCGCCACAGTCGCGCGGCGCGGATGCCGGCCAGCAGCAGGGCGCGGATCTTCGAGGCATTATTGGGCTGCTGCAGGAAGCGCATGTCGCCATGCACCTGGATGCGCTGGCGCAGAGTGCTCAGGGTGTCCTGGTACAAGGCTCCACTGGAAGCGATGACGTTTTCGTGAACCAGGCCGAAATGCTCGGCCTGCGACTGGATTTGCGGCAGGCGGTTGCCGATGGTGTCCAGCAGGTCACCTCGCTTGTTCAGCTGGCGTTCCAGGCCCAGCATCGACAGGGCGTAGCGCAGTGGCTCGCGCTGCAGGCTGTTGGGGTCGCGCTCGAGGGCGCCGATCAGCGCTCGGTAGCCGTCGCGCAGGTTCAGGTCGTCACCGCCGAACACCTCCAGGGTGTCCTTGGGGTCACGCACCAGCAGGCTGCCCAGCATGCAGCCGATATTGGCTTCACTGGCCTGGCCGGTGCGGGCGATACGGTCGACAAGCACGGCGGCCTGGAACACACCGCCCAGCGCGATCAACTGCTCCTGCAGGTTGCTCATGCGCGCGGGCTCCACGGCTCGGCAGCCTCGATCACGCCGCCGCCCAGGCACACTTCGCCGTCGTAGAACACCACGGACTGGCCCGGCGTCACGGCGCGCTGAGGCTCGTCGAACACGGCGCGGTAGCCGCTGGCGGTGCGTTCCAGGGTGCATCGCTGGTCGCTCTGGCGATAGCGCACCTTGGCAGTCAGCTGGCGTGGGCTGCCGAGGTCGACCGGGTTGACCCAGAAAATGTCCGAGGCCAGCAGGGCGCGGGAGAACAGCCATGGGTGCTCGTTGCCCTGGCCGACCACCAGCACGTTGCGGGCCAGGTCCTTGTGCAGCACGTACCACGGCTCGTCACTGGCATCTTTCAGGCCGCCAATGCCCAGGCCCTGGCGCTGGCCGATGGTGTGGTACATCAGGCCATGGTGGCGGCCGATCACTTCACCTTCGGTGGTTTCAATGTCGCCCGGCTGGGCCGGCAGGTACTGCTTGAGGAAGTCGCTGAAGCGGCGCTCGCCAATGAAACAGATGCCGGTGGAATCTTTCTTCTTGGCGGTGGCCAGGCCGTGTTTTTCGGCGATGGCGCGTACTTCGGGCTTTTCCAGTTCGCCGACCGGGAACAGCGTGCGGGCGATTTCCTGGCCGCCGACGGCGTGCAGGAAGTAGCTCTGGTCCTTGTTCGGGTCCAGGCCCTTGAGCAGTTCGGTGAGCGCGCCAGTATCGCGGCGGCGCACATAGTGGCCGGTGGCGATCAGGTCGGCACCCAGCGACAGGGCGTAGTCGAGGAACGCCTTGAACTTGATTTCGCGGTTGCAGAGGATGTCGGGGTTGGGTGTGCGGCCGGCCTTGTATTCCTCAAGGAAGTGCTCGAACACGTTGTCCCAGTATTCGGCGGCGAAGTTGGCGGTGTGCAGCTTGATGCCGATACGGTCGCACACGGCCTGGGCGTCGGCCAGGTCTTCACGGGCGGTGCAGTATTCGGTGCCGTCGTCCTCTTCCCAGTTCTTCATGAACAGCCCTTCCACCTGGTAGCCCTGCTCGATGAGCAGAAGGGCTGAGACGGAAGAGTCCACGCCGCCGGACATGCCGACGATGACGCGGGTCTTGGCGGGGTCTTTAAGTGCTGGGCTGGTCATGGGTACCGGTGTGTATCAAGGGGGAAAAACGCCGATTCTATCAAACCCGCGGCGCCGCGTCAGTCGCGTAGCAGGTCGAGGCTGTGCAGCGGGCCTTTGAGGTAGTCATCCAGGCAGCGCGGCACCAGCTCGCTGCGCCAGCGAGTGGGGTCGGCCAGCAGTTCGTCGCGGGTCAGCCACACGGCGCGGACGATGTCGCTGTCCAGTGCCAGGTCGGCGTGATGGCGCACGGGGCGGGCGGCGAAGCAGATGCGCTGGTAGGTCACGCCGTTGCTGGGGGCGGTGTACAGGTAGATGCCGACCACGCCGGTCAGCTCGACTTCCCAGGCAGTTTCCTCCAGGGTTTCGCGCAGGGCGGCCTGGGGCAGGGTCTCGTTGGGCTCGAGGTGGCCGGCCGGCTGGTTGAAGACGTGCTGGTTGGCTTTGAACTCCTCGACGAAGAGGAACTTGCCTTCGTGCTCGACGATGGTCGCTACGGTGATGTGGGGTTGCCAGGTCATTTGCCATGTCCTTTCAGAGTGCCGGGACCGCCTTGCGGTCCTTCGCGGGCAAGCCCGCTCCCACAAGGTGCAGCGCAGGTCTCACAAACTGCACCTCTCCTGTAGGAGCGGGCTTGCCCGCGAAGGGCCGCAGAGCGGCCCCATTTTCCCAGAAAGCACAAACCCCGGTGCGTGGCCGGGGTTTGTGCTGTTACTTCAAGCGAACCTTACAGGGCAGCGATGGCGCTGTTCAGGGTCTGGCTTGGGCGCATCACCTTGGCGGTCAACTCGGCATCCGGGGCGTAGTAGCCGCCGATGTCGGCTGGCTTGCCCTGAACGGCGTTGAGCTCGGCGACGATGGTCGCTTCGTTCTCGGCCAGGGTTTTTGCCAGTGGTGCGAAGCGTGCCTGCAGGGCAGCGTCGTCCGTCTGAGCAGCCAGGGCTTCGGCCCAGTACAGGGTCAGGTAGAAGTGGCTGCCGCGGTTGTCGATACCGCCGACTTTGCGCGACGGCGACTTGTTGGTGTCGAGGAACTTGCCGGTAGCCTGGTCCAGGGTGTTGGCCAGAACCTTGGCGCGCGGGTTGTCGTAGGTGTTGCCCAGGTGCTCCAGGGAAGCGGCCAGGGCCAGGAATTCACCCAGCGAGTCCCAACGCAGGAAGTTCTCTTCAACCAGCTGTTGCACGTGCTTCGGAGCCGAGCCGCCGGCGCCGGTTTCGAACAGGCCACCGCCGTTCATCAGCGGCACGATCGACAGCATCTTGGCGCTGGTGCCCAGTTCCATGATCGGGAACAGGTCGGTCAGGTAGTCACGCAGCACGTTGCCGGTCACCGAGATGGTGTCCTTGCCTTCGCGGATGCGGGCCAGGGAGAACTTGATCGCGTCGACCGGCGCCAGGATGCGGATGTCCAGGCCGGTGGTGTCGTGATCCTTCAGGTACTTCTGCACTTTCTCGATCATGACGCCGTCGTGGGCGCGAGCCGGGTCCAGCCAGAACACCGCCGGGGTGTTGCTCAGGCGGGCACGGTTGACGGCCAGCTTGACCCAGTCCTGGATCGGCGCGTCCTTGGTCTGGCACATACGGAAGATGTCACCGGCTTCGACGTTCTGCTCCAGCACGACGTTGCCCTTGCCATCGACTACGCGAACCACGCCATCAGCCTTGATCTGGAAGGTCTTGTCGTGGGAGCCATACTCTTCGGCTTTCTGCGCCATCAGGCCAACGTTCGGTACGCTGCCCATGGTGGTTGGATCGAAGGCTCCATTGACCTTGCAGTCTTCAATGGTGGCCTGGTAGATGCCGGCGTAGCAGCGGTCCGGGATCACGGCCTTGGCGTCTTGCAGTTCGCCTGCGGTGTTCCACATCTTGCCCGAGTCACGGATCATGGCCGGCATCGAGGCGTCGACGATCACGTCGCTCGGCACGTGCAGGTTGGTGATGCCTTTGTCGGAGTTGACCATGGCCAGGGCCGGGCGCTCTGCGTACAGGGCCTGGATATCGGCTTCGATCTCGGCCTGCTTGTCGGCTGGCAGGTCCTTGATGCGGGCGTACAGGTCGCCGATACCGTTGTTGGCGTTGAAGCCTACTTCGGCCAGGGCAGCGGCGTGCTTGGTCAGCACGTCGTTGTAGAATTCTTCGACGATGACGCCGAACATGATCGGGTCGGAGACCTTCATCATGGTGGCTTTCAGGTGCACCGACAGCAGCACGCCAGCGGCCTTGGCATCGGCGATCTGCTCGGCGATGAAGGCTTTCAGGGCCTTGCGGCTCATGGTGGCGCAGTCGATGACTTCAGCGGCTTTGACGGCGGTTTTTTCTTTCAGCACGGTGGTGCTGCCGTCTTTGCCGACCAGCTCGATGCGCAGGCTGTCGTCAGCTTCGATCAGCGCGGCTTTTTCGCTGCCGTAGAAGTCGCCCTGGGTCATGTGGGCAACGTGCGACTTGGAGTCGGCGGCCCAGGCACCCATCTTGTGTGGGTGCTTGCGGGCGTAGTTCTTGACCGACAGCGGCGCGCGGCGGTCGGAGTTGCCTTCGCGCAGCACCGGGTTCACGGCGGAACCCTTGATGCGGTCGTAGCGGGCACGGGATTCTTTTTCTTCCGCGGTGGCCGGCTCGTCGGCGTAGTCAGGGATGTTGAAGCCCTTGCCTTGCAGTTCCTTGATCGCGGCTTTGAGCTGCGGTACCGAGGCGCTGATGTTTGGCAGCTTGATGATGTTGGCTTCAGGGGTGGTAGCCAGCTGGCCCAGTTCCGCCAGGTGATCGCCTACTTGCTTCTCTGCGCCCAGTTGCTCCGGGAAGGCGGCAAGGATACGGCCAGCCAGGGAGATGTCGCGAGTTTCGACAGCGATGTCAGCCGAAGCGGTGAACGCTTCGATGATCGGCAGCAGCGAGTAAGTGGCGAGGGCGGGGGCTTCGTCGGTGAAGGTATAGATGATCTTGGAACGGGTGGGCATGCGGGTTAACTCTCTGTGTGCTGAGCGTGCTCGAGTCTCGTGGTGCGCAGGGTAGGCGCATCGCCCTGGCAGCGCCATGAGCGGAAAGTCGAGAGGCTGCGAGCGGTGATGGTGGATGCATCAGTCGAGCGTCAAGTGCTGAGCTGCGGTAACAACCCAGGCTTTATGGCCATTCATGGCCTAGGGCGGTCCGCATTTTCCTGGGATTCGCCCCGATGACCCTTCGGTCGCGGCGGAGTATACCAAACCATTCGGGCTAATCAGCAAGGCCAAGTGATATCGGCCCATTTATAAGACCAAAGACTAAGCGGCAATGCGGCGGGTTGTCGCATGCCTTGCAGGTCGGCAGATGTGGTTTAGGCTCAGTGGATCGCACGATGTCCAAACCACACCCGACAGCGGAGTAGTGCAAGCATGGGATACCAGAAAATCAAGGTTCCGACCGACGGCACCAAAATTACCGTCAATGCAGACCATTCGCTTAACGTGCCTGATCATCCGATCATTCCTTACATCGAAGGCGACGGGATCGGCGTTGATGTCTCGCCGGTGATGATCAAGGTGGTCGATGCCGCCGTGGAGAAGGCCTACGGCGGCAAGCGCAAGATTGCCTGGATGGAGGTGTACGCTGGCGAGAAAGCCACCCAGGTGTATGACCAGGATACCTGGCTGCCGCAGGAAACCCTCGATGCCGTGCGTGATTACGTGGTATCGATCAAGGGCCCGCTGACCACACCGGTCGGTGGCGGCATCCGCTCGCTCAACGTAGCCCTGCGCCAGCAACTGGACCTGTATGTGTGCCTGCGGCCGGTGCTGTGGTTCCAGGGTGTGCCGAGCCCGGTGAAAAAGCCGGGCGACGTCGACATGGTGATCTTCCGCGAGAACTCCGAAGACATCTATGCCGGCATCGAGTGGAAGGCCGGCTCGCCCGAGGCGAACAAGGTGATCAAGTTTCTCAAGGAGGAAATGGGGGTCACCAAGATCCGCTTCGACCAGGATTGCGGTATCGGCGTCAAGCCGGTGTCGAAGGAAGGTACCAAGCGTCTGGTGCGCAAGGCCCTGCAATATGTGGTGGATAACGACCGCGAATCACTGACCCTGGTGCACAAGGGCAACATCATGAAATTCACCGAGGGTGCCTTCAAGGACTGGGGGTACGAGGTGGCGCGTGACGAGTTCGGCGCTGAGCTGCTCGATGGCGGCCCTTGGATGAAGTTCAAGAACCCCAAGACCGGTCGCGAGGTCATCGTCAAGGACGCCATCGCCGACGCCATGCTGCAGCAGATCCTGCTGCGCCCGGCCGAGTACGACGTGATCGCCACCCTCAACCTCAACGGTGACTACCTGTCCGATGCCCTGGCGGCGGAAGTGGGCGGTATCGGCATTGCCCCGGGCGCCAACCTGTCCGACACCGTGGCTATGTTCGAGGCCACTCACGGCACGGCGCCCAAGTATGCCGGGCAGGACAAGGTCAACCCGGGCTCGGTGATCCTCTCGGCAGAGATGATGCTGCGCCACATGGGTTGGACCGAAGCCGCCGACCTGATCATCAAGGGCACCAATGGCGCCATTGCGGCCAAGACCGTGACCTACGATTTCGAGCGGTTGATGGAAGGCGCCAAGCTGGTAAGCAGCTCAGGCTTTGGCGATGAAATGATCAAACACATGTAAGGCAACAGAAAACCGGCCGTCTCCTGTAAAGAGGCGGCCGGTTTTTTCGTCTATCGGCACAGCGCAGGCAGTCAGGCTTTTGCAGTTTCGCTTTGCGGCTCACCCACGGGTCTGGCAGCCTCTGCCGCGGCGGCCGCAGCATCTTTGATTTCAACGGCGTGCAAGCCTTTGGGGCCCTGGACGATGTCGAATACCACGGCCTGGCCAGCCTTCAGGGTCTTGTATCCGTCCATTCGGATGGCGGAATAATGGGCGAACAGGTCATCGGATTTACCTTCCTCATTGATGAATCCATAGCCCTTGGCATTGTTGAACCACTTGACTTTACCGCTTGCCATCCCTATGTCCCTCTGCAAAGGACTCCATCACTGGAGTATCATCCACTTCATCCGCATACGAACCTTGCGAAAAATCTGGTTGACTGCGCGGATCTTTATCGACCACGGTGGGTTCTTATTGGTTGTAACACCGTTTTGCCGATAGTCAAGGTCACGCGGCGCCTGCGCTGGCGGTGGCCTGTGCAGTCAACCTGCAACCTTAACCTGACGCTCATGATGAAATTCTTTCCATGCATGCACCTAGTGAGATTCGACTAACATTCAATCAGGATCGCCCGCAATCGAATGAGGACGACGGCTCAGGTCTTGCAGTTCAGGAAGCCAAGCCGATCCTGCAGGCGCCACCGATGTACAAGGTGGTTTTGTTCAACGATGACTACACACCAATGGATTTCGTCGTCGAAGTGCTCGAGACGTTCTTCAGTCTGAACCGCGAGCTGGCGACCAAGATCATGCTGACCGTCCATACCGAGGGGCGGGCAGTGTGCGGATTGTTTACCCGTGACATCGCCGAAACAAAGGCCATGCAGGTCAACCAATACGCCAGGGAAAGCCAGCATCCGCTACTCTGTGAAATCGAGAAGGACGGTTAATCGCCGACCACTTGGGTATGAGGTGAAGCTATGTTAAACCGCGAGCTCGAAGTCACCCTCAATCTTGCCTTCAAGGAGGCCCGTTCGAAGCGTCATGAGTTCATGACCGTCGAGCATCTGCTGCTGGCACTCCTTGACAATGAGGCTGCCGCGACCGTTCTGCGCGCCTGTGGCGCCAATCTCGACAAGCTCAAGCATGACCTGCAAGAGTTCATCGACTCCACCACGCCGTTGATCCCTGTCAACGACGAAGACCGTGAAACCCAGCCGACCCTGGGCTTCCAGCGCGTGCTGCAGCGTGCCGTGTTCCACGTGCAAAGCTCTGGCAAGCGCGAAGTGACCGGCGCCAACGTGCTGGTGGCGATCTTCAGCGAACAGGAAAGCCAGGCCGTGTTCCTGCTCAAGCAGCAGAGCGTGGCCCGTATCGATGTGGTCAACTACATCGCCCATGGCATCTCCAAGGTGCCAGGGCATGGTGCGCAATCTGAAAGCGACCAGGACATGCAGGACGAAGAGGGCGGTGAAACCTCCTCTTCGAGCAACCCGCTGGACGCCTACGCCAGTAACCTGAACGAGCTGGCCCGTGCCGGCCGTATCGACCCGCTGGTCGGTCGCGAGCAGGAAGTGGAACGCGTGGCCCAAATCCTGGCCCGTCGGCGCAAGAACAACCCGCTGCTGGTGGGTGAGGCTGGCGTGGGCAAGACGGCCATCGCCGAAGGCCTGGCCAAGCGCATCGTCGATGGTCAGGTGCCTGACCTGCTGGCACAGAGCGTGGTGTACTCCCTCGATCTGGGCGCCTTGCTGGCCGGTACCAAATACCGTGGTGACTTCGAGAAGCGCTTCAAGGCCCTGCTCGGTGAGCTGCGCAAGCGTCCGCAGGCCATCCTGTTCATCGACGAAATTCACACCATCATCGGTGCCGGTGCGGCGTCGGGCGGGGTGATGGATGCCTCCAACCTGCTCAAGCCGCTGCTGTCGTCGGGTGAAATCCGCTGCATCGGTTCGACCACGTTCCAGGAGTTTCGCGGCATCTTCGAGAAGGACCGTGCCCTGGCGCGTCGCTTCCAGAAGGTGGACGTCAGCGAGCCATCGGTCGAAGACACCGTGGGCATTCTGCGCGGCCTGAAAGGGCGTTTCGAAAGCCACCACAACATCGAGTACAGCGACGAAGCCCTGCGCGCCGCCGCCGAACTGGCTTCGCGCTACATCAACGACCGGCACATGCCTGACAAGGCCATCGATGTGATCGACGAGGCTGGGGCCTACCAGCGCCTGCAGCCAGAGGCCAGTCGCGTCAAGCGCATTGATGTGCCGCAAGTGGAGGACATCGTCGCCAAGATTGCGCGGATTCCGCCAAAGCACGTCACCAGTTCCGACAAGGAGCTGCTGCGTAACCTTGAGCGCGACCTGAAACTGACCGTGTTTGGCCAGGACCAGGCAATCGACTCGCTGGCCACCGCGATCAAGCTGTCCCGTGCAGGCCTCAAGTCGCCAGACAAGCCGGTGGGTTCGTTCCTGTTCGCTGGCCCTACCGGCGTCGGCAAGACCGAAGCGGCGCGGCAGCTGGCCAAGGCGCTGGGTGTGGAGTTGGTGCGTTTCGACATGTCTGAGTACATGGAGCGCCACACCGTGTCGCGTTTGATTGGTGCGCCGCCGGGTTATGTTGGTTTCGACCAGGGTGGCTTGTTGACCGAGGCGATCACCAAACAGCCGCACTGCGTATTGTTGCTCGACGAAATCGAGAAGGCCCACCCGGAAGTCTTCAATCTGCTGCTGCAGGTGATGGATCACGGTACGCTGACTGACAACAACGGGCGCAAGGCCGACTTCCGTAACGTGATCCTGATCATGACCACCAACGCCGGTGCAGAAACCGCGGCGCGGGCGTCGATCGGCTTCACTCATCAGGACCACGCGTCCGATGCCATGGAAGTGATCCGCAAGAGCTTCACGCCAGAGTTCCGCAACCGTCTGGATACCATCATCCAGTTTGGCCGCCTGAGCACGGAGACGATCAAAAGCATCGTCGACAAGTTCCTTATCGAGTTGCAGGCGCAACTGGAAGACAAGCGTGTGCTGCTGGAAGTCAGCGATGAGGCGCGCGGTTGGCTGGCGGTTTCGGGCTATGACGTGCAGATGGGCGCGCGGCCAATGGCGCGGCTGATCCAGGACAAGATCAAGCGGCCGCTGGCCGAGGAGATCCTGTTTGGCGAGCTGGCCGAGCATGGTGGCGTGGTGCATGTCGACCTGCGCGATGGCGAACTGGTGTTCGACTTCGAAACCACCGCTGAGGTCGCGTGATGTGCAGGGGCTGCCTTGCAGCCCCTTGCAATTTCGTAAGACACAAAAAAGCCCGGCACGTGGCCGGGCTTTTTCATGGCTTGAGTTTAGCGCGCACGGTAGGTGATGCGGCCCTTGCTCAGGTCGTACGGCGTCAGTTCGACGCGGACCTTGTCGCCAGTGAGAATACGGATGTAGTTCTTGCGCATCTTTCCGGAGATGTGCGCGGTTACGACGTGCCCGTTTTCCAACTCCACGCGGAACATGGTGTTGGGCAGGGTGTCGACGACAGTACCTTCCATTTCGAAGCTGTCTTCTTTCGACATGCAGTTGAGCCCTCGGATCCAGTGTTAGCCCGACGCATATCCGCACCGGGCAAAAAAGTGGCGTGGATTATGCCGGAAAACTGCGTGTCAAGCCAATGCTTTCAGTTGAGGGTGACCCAGCGCTGGTTTATCAGCAGCTCGATTGGTCGGTACTGCGTCTTGTAGTTCATCTTCTTGCAGTTCTTGATCCAGTAGCCTAGGTAAACCGCCTCCAGGTTCTGGCGCAGCGCTTCGGTGATCTGCCAGAGAATGGCGAAACGGCCAAGGCTGCGGCGCTCCTCGTCCGGCTCGTAGAAGGTGTATACCGCTGACAGGCCATTGGGCAGCAGGTCGCACACTGCCACCGCCATCAACCGGCCTTCCAGGCGAAATTCGTAGAACCAGCAGAACGGCAGGTCGCGTACCAGGAAGGTGGAAAACTGATCGCGGCTGGGCGGGTACATGTCGCCATCGGCGTGGCGCGTTTCGATATAGCGCCGGTACAGCTCGAAGTACTCTTCCTTGAACGCCGGGCGCGCTGCGGTTACGGTCAGGTCGGCGTTACGTTTGAGTATGCGACGCTGCTGGCGGTTGGGGATGAAGCGCGCCGCCGGGATGCGCGCCGGCACGCAGGCGTTGCAGTTCTGGCAGTGTGGGCGGTACAGGTGGTCGCCACTGCGGCGAAAGCCCATTTCCGACAAATCGGCGTACACGTGCACGTCCATCGGCTGGCTGGGGTCGAGGAACAGCGTGGTCGCCTGCTCCTCCGGCAGGTAGCTGCAGGAGTGGGGCTGAGTGGCATAGAACTTCAACCGCGCCAACTCTGTCATGATCAACCCCTTCGGTGAGACGTTGTTTTAAGTGTAAGCCAGCTACGGGAACTCGCCTAGGCAACCCATGAAGCACTGTTGGGTTGGTCAAGGTGGCGTGCCAGGTAGCTGGCGAACTCGGCACGGCTGATGGCGTGGGCGCCCAGGCTATGCAGGTGATTGGTCGGCATCTGGCAGTCGATAAGCACGAAGCCGGCGTCTCGCAGGTGGTTGACCAAGGTCACGAAGCCGACCTTGGAGGCGTTGTCGGCGCGGCTGAACATCGATTCGCCAAAGAACAGCTGGCCCATGGCGAGGCCGTACAGGCCCCCGACCAGTTCGCCGTCCTGGCGAACTTCGACCGAATGGGCGATGCCACGGCGGTGCAGTTCGCAGTAGGCGTTGCGCATGGTGTCGGTGATCCAGGTACCGTCAGCGTAGTCGCGAGGCGCGGCGCAGGCGGCGATCACGGCCGGGAAGTCGGTGTCGAAGCTGACCTGGTAGCGGCCTTGGCGCATCAGCTTGGCCAGCGAGCGTGACACATGTAGTTGGTCAGGCAACAACACCGTGCGCGGGTCGGGTGACCACCACAGGATCGGTTGGCCGTCCTGGTACCACGGGAAGCAGCCATGGCGATACGCCTGCACCAGGCGCTCGGGGCTCAGGTCACCGCCGGCGGCCAGTAGGCCGTTGGGGTCGTGCAGCGCCTTTTCCAGGGGCGGGAAGGTCAGCGAGTCGCGGGTCAGCCAGGTGAGCATGGTCTATCGTGCGGTGGGGGAGGGGAGAGGGCAGCATGGCTTGGGTCAAAAGCGGGGTCAATCTCTTTGGGTGCCTCAAAGCCTGCGCGGTAATCTGCACAAGCTACCCCCTACAGGGAGGTGAGGCCGTTTTGCGGCAATTCAGGGCAATTTCCTACACATTCATCAAACCGCAGGCACCATCCGCTACATTTGCTGTCGCACCTGTGCAAAAACACAGCATAAGCCTTTGTCACAAAAGAAAATGCATGCTCAAATTGCAGCTATATGAATTCGCCCCCGGCCAAACCCCCATACGGCGTGCCGCCATGGCGGCTGGCGGGCAGTAATGTTAAAAGTAGTGGTTCGTTGGTCGCGCAGCGGCCGATCACTATTGGACGCGCACCACGCGCAGGAATAGACGCGTTTTGAAGAAATCCACCGCAACTCCAGCTCCATTGCCTGTGCCACTGTGGCGGCAGCAGCTGCATTATCGCCTCAAGGAAGGTGCGTTGATCGCTGTCGGCGCGCTGTGCCTGTACCTGTGGATGGCGCTGCTGACCTACGATACGTCGGACCCGGGCTTCAGCCACACCAGCAACGTCGACCAGGTGCAGAATGCGGCCGGGCGTGCCGGTGCCTACTTCGCCGACATCCTGTTCATGGTGCTGGGTTACTTCGCCTATATTTTCCCGCTGCTGCTGGCGGTCAAGACCTGGCAGATTTTCCGCGAACGCCACCAGCCGTGGGATTGGAGCGGCTGGCTGTTCTCCTGGCGGCTGATTGGCCTGGTGTTCCTGGTGCTGTCGGGGGCAGCGCTGGCGCATATCCACTTCCACCCGCCCGCCAGCCTGCCGTTCTCCGCCGGTGGTGCACTGGGCGAAAGCCTGGGCGACCTGGCGCGCAACCTGCTGAACGTGCAGGGCAGCACGCTGATGTTCATTGCCCTGTTCCTGTTCGGCCTGACCGTCTTCACCGACCTGTCGTGGTTCAAGGTGATGGACCTGACCGGCAAGATCACCCTCGACCTGTTCGAACTGGTGCAGGGGGCTGCCACCCGCTGGTGGGAAGCGCGCAACGAGCGCAAGCGCCTCGAGGCACAGCTGCGCGAGGATGAACCGGTGTTCAAGGCCGCGCCGATGGCTGCCGAGAAACGCGAGCCGGCCAAACCGTCACTGCGCGAGCGCATCCTCAAGCGTGAAGAGCCACCCGCTCAGCCGGTCGAGCCACGTGAGCCAACCCTTGCACGCGAACCGATTGTGCCGCCACGTGAAACGGCGCCTGAGGCATTGGCGCCGCGTGAAACCGTGGTGCCCCGTCAGCAGCACGCAGCGCCCACCATTGTGCCGCCGTCAGCCGCCAAGGCGCCGGAGCCGAGCAAGCGGGCGATGAAGGAAAAGCAGGCGCCGCTGTTTGTCGACAGCGCCGTGGAAGGCACCTTGCCCTCGATTTCCATCCTCGACCCGGCCGAACAGAAAAAGATCGAGTATTCGCCAGAATCCCTGGCCGGCGTCGGTCAGTTGCTGGAAATCAAGCTCAAGGAGTTCGGTGTGGAAGTGGCGGTGGATTCCATCCACCCCGGCCCGGTGATTACCCGTTATGAAATCCAGCCGGCCGCCGGCGTGAAGGTCAGCCGCATCGCCAACCTGGCCAAGGACCTGGCGCGTTCGCTGGCCGTGACCAGTGTGCGAGTGGTTGAGGTCATCCCTGGCAAGACCACGGTAGGTATCGAGATACCCAACGAAAACCGCCAGATGGTGCGCTTCTCCGAAGTGCTGGCCACGCCGCAGTACGACGAGCAGAAATCGCCCGTCACGCTGGCGCTGGGCCACGACATTGGCGGCAAGCCGGTGATCACCGACCTGGCCAAGATGCCGCACCTGTTGGTGGCCGGTACTACCGGCTCCGGTAAGTCGGTGGGTGTGAACGCGATGATTTTGTCGATCCTGTTCAAGTCCAGCCCGGAAGACGCGCGGCTGATCATGATCGACCCGAAAATGCTTGAACTGTCGATCTACGAAGGCATCCCGCACTTATTGTGCCCGGTGGTGACCGACATGAAGGACGCCGCCAACGCCCTGCGCTGGAGCGTTGCCGAAATGGAGCGGCGCTACAAACTGATGGCGGCCATGGGCGTGCGTAACCTGGCCGGTTTCAACCGCAAGATCAAGGACGCCCAGGAAGCGGGCGAAATCATCCATGACCCGCTGTATCGCCGTGAGAGCATGGACGATGAGCCGCCTGCGCTGAAAACCCTTCCCACCATCGTGGTGGTGGTGGACGAATTCGCCGACATGATGATGATCGTCGGCAAGAAGGTCGAAGAGCTGATCGCCCGTATCGCGCAGAAGGCACGGGCGGCCGGTATTCACCTGATCCTCGCCACCCAGCGCCCGTCGGTGGACGTGATCACCGGCCTGATCAAGGCCAACATCCCGACCCGTATGGCGTTCCAGGTGTCGAGCAAGATCGACTCGCGTACCATCATCGACCAGGGCGGTGCCGAACAGCTGCTGGGCCATGGCGACATGCTGTACATGCCGCCGGGCACCAGCCTGCCGATCCGGGTGCACGGCGCATTCGTGTCCGACGACGAAGTGCACCGCACGGTCGAGGCGTGGAAGCTGCGTGGCGCCCCGGATTACAACGACGACATCCTCAACGGCGTCGAAGAAGCCGGTAGCGGCTTTGATGGCGGCGGCGGTGGCGAGGGTGACGATGCCGAAACCGACGCCCTGTATGATGAGGCGGTGCAATTCGTGCTCGAGAGCCGTCGCGCCTCCATTTCTGCCGTGCAACGCAAGCTGAAGATCGGCTACAACCGTGCCGCGCGCATGATCGAGTCGATGGAGATGGCCGGCGTTGTCACCCCGATGAACAGCAACGGCTCGCGGGAAGTGATAGCCCCGGGCGGCCCGCGCGACTGATGAACACCCTGCCGGGTGCCAACGGTGGCGCCCGGCCTTTTCAACGCTCAATGAGGATTCCCATGCGCGCGATTCGCATGCTGTTGGTTTCTGCCCTTACCTTGGGCTCGGTTACTGCTTATGCCGGTGAGCAAGACGTACAACGCCTGACCCAGTTGCTGGAAAAGTCGCAGACCATCGAGGCCAACTTCTCCCAGCTGACCCTGGGCGCCGATGGCACCAGCCTGCAGGAAACCTCGGGCAAGATGACGGTCAAGCGCCCCGGCCTGTTCTACTGGCACACCGATGCACCGCAGGAGCAGGTGGTGGTGTCGGACGGCAAGAACGTCACCCTGTGGGACCCGGACCTGGAGCAGGCCACCATCAAGAAGCTCGACGTGCGCCTGAACCAGACCCCGGCGCTGCTGCTGTCGGGTGATGTGTCGAAGATCAGCCAGAGCTTCGACATCGCCTCGAAGGAGCAGGGTGAAGTGATGGACTTCACCCTCAAGCCAAAGACCAAGGACACGTTGTTCGACTCGCTGCGCGTGTCGTTCCGCAAAGGCCTGATCAATGACATGCAGCTGATCGACAGCGTCGGCCAGCGCACCAACATCCTGTTCAATGGCGTCAAGGCCAACCAGGCGGTGCCGGACAGCAAGTTCAAGTTCGACATCCCCAAAGGCGCGGACGTGATCAAGGAGTAACCAGAGCTCGCCATGGACCTGTTTCGAAGCGAACCTGTCGCCCAGCCCCTGGCCGCCCGTCTGCGCCCGTCCAGCCTGGATGAGTACGTCGGCCAGGAGCACCTGCTGGCGCGCGGTAAACCGCTGCGCGAAGCGCTGGAACAAGGTGCGCTGCACTCGATGATCTTCTGGGGGCCGCCCGGGGTCGGCAAAACCACGCTGGCGCGGTTGCTGGCGCAGTTCTGTGATGCGCACTTCGAAACGGTGTCGGCGGTGCTGGCCGGGGTGAAAGAGATCCGCCAGGCGGTGGAGGTCGCCAAACAGCAGGCTGGCCAATATGGCCGTCGCACCATCCTGTTCGTTGACGAGGTGCACCGCTTCAACAAGTCGCAGCAGGACGCTTTTTTGCCCTATGTCGAGGACGGCACCCTGCTGTTCATCGGTGCCACCACCGAAAACCCGTCGTTCGAGCTGAACAACGCGCTGCTGTCGCGGGCGCGGGTGTATGTGCTCAAGAGCCTGGACGAAGCGGCCCTGCGCAAGCTGGTCAACCGTGCGCTGACGGAAGAGCGTGGCCTGGGCAAGCGCAACCTGCGGGTGGGTGACGACGCCTTCAAGATGCTGATGGCCGCCGCCGACGGCGATGGCCGGCGCATGCTCAACTTCCTTGAGAACGCCTCGGACCTGGCTGAAGACGGCAGCGAGATCGACGTCGAGATGCTACAGAGCCTGCTGGGTGACAGTCGCCGCCGCTTCGACAAGGGTGGCGAGGCGTTTTACGACCAGATATCCGCACTGCACAAGTCGGTGCGCGGCTCCAACCCCGATGGCGCCCTGTACTGGTTTGCACGCATGCTCGACGGCGGCTGCGATCCGTTGTACATCGCCCGCCGCGTGGTGCGCATGGCCAGCGAGGACATCGGCAACGCCGACCCGCGTGCGCTTAGCCTGTGCCTGGCAGCCTGGGATGTGCAGGAGCGCCTTGGCAGCCCCGAGGGCGAGTTGGCGGTGGCACAGGCCATCACCTACCTGGCCTGTGCACCCAAGAGCAACGCGGTGTACGTGGGGTTCAAGACCGCCCTGCGTGAAGCGGCCGAGCATGGTTCGCTGGAGGTGCCGTTGCACCTGCGCAATGCCCCGACCAAGCTGATGAAGCAGTTGGGCTATGGCGACGAGTACCGCTATGCACACGATGAACCTGACGCCTACGCCGCTGGTGAGGATTACTTCCCCGACGAGCTGGAACCGCGCCAGTACTATCAGCCGGTGCCCCGTGGCCTGGAACTGAAAATTGGCGAGAAGCTGCGCCATCTGGCCGACCTCGACCGCAACAGCCCCCGCCAGCGGAGAAAACCGTGATTGCACTCATCGCCGCGGTCAGCGCGGGTGGTATTGCTGGCACCTTGTTGCGCTTTGCTACCACCAACTGGGTAGCGGCCCACTGGCCACGGCACTTCTATGCCGGTACGCTGGCGGTCAATCTGGTTGGCTGTCTGCTGATCGGCTTGCTCTATGGCTTGTTCTTGCACAAGCCGCTGGCGCCGGTCGAATTGCGCGCCGGCCTGATTGTCGGCTTCCTCGGTGGCCTGACGACCTTTTCCTCCTTCTCGCTCGATACCGTGCGCCTGATGGAAAGCGGGCAAGTGCCCCTTGCCTTGGGCTATACCAGTATCAGCGTAGTGGGCGGGCTGCTCGCAACCTGGGCTGGCCTGTCCCTGACCCGATTCTGAACCAACACCTACACATAACGAGAGAACGATATGCTCGATTCCAAACTGTTACGCGGCCAACTTCAGGAAGTGGCGGATCGCCTGGCCTCCCGTGGCTTCAGCCTGGATGTCGCGCGCATCGAATCATTGGAAGAGCGCCGCAAGGCGGTGCAGACCCGCACCGAACAACTGCAGGCTGAGCGCAACGCCCGTTCCAAGTCCATCGGCCAGGCCAAGGCCAAGGGCGAAGACATCGCCCCGCTGATGGCGGACGTCGAGCGCATGGCCAACGAACTGGCCGCCGGCAAGGCTGAGCTGGACGCCATTCAGGCCGAGCTGGATGGCATCCTGCTGACCATCCCCAACCTGCCGGACGCCAGCGTGCCGGTCGGCGCCAGTGAAGACGACAACGTCGAAGTGCGCCGTTGGGGCACGCCGAAGGCGTTCGACTTCGAAATCAAGGACCATGTGGCCCTTGGTGAAATCAGCGGTGGCCTGGACTTCGAAGCGGCTGCCAAGCTGTCCGGCGCCCGTTTTGCTGTGCTGCGTGGTCCGGTTGCCCGTCTGCACCGCGCCCTGGCGCAGTTCATGATCAACCTGCACACCGGCGAACATGGCTACGAGGAACACTACACCCCGTACATGGTGCAGGCGCCGGCGCTGCAGGGCACTGGCCAGTTGCCGAAGTTCGAGGAAGACCTGTTCAAGATCACCCGCGAAGGCGAGGCTGACTTCTACCTGATCCCGACCGCCGAAGTGTCGCTGACCAACCTGGTGGCGGGTGAAATCCTCGACGCCAAGCAGCTGCCGCTCAAACTGGTTGCCCACACCCCTTGCTTCCGCAGCGAAGCCGGCGCTTCTGGCCGTGACACCCGCGGCATGATCCGCCAGCACCAGTTCGACAAAGTCGAGATGGTGCAGGTGGTAGAGCCGTCCAAGTCGATGGAAGCCCTGGAAGGCCTGACCGCCAACGCCGAGCGCGTGCTGCAGTTGCTTGAGTTGCCATACCGCGTGCTGGCCCTGTGCACTGGCGACATGGGCTTTGGTGCGGTGAAAACCTACGACCTGGAAGTGTGGGTGCCAAGCCAGGACAAGTACCGCGAAATCAGCTCGTGCTCCAACTGCGGCGACTTCCAGGCGCGCCGCATGCAGGCTCGCTGGCGCAACCCGGAAACCGGCAAGCCAGAGCTGGTACACACGCTCAACGGCTCCGGTCTGGCCGTAGGCCGTACCCTGGTGGCTGTGCTGGAAAACTACCAGCAGGCCGACGGTTCGATCCTGGTGCCGGAAGTGCTGAAGCCTTACATGGGCGGCGTCGAGGTCATCCGCTAAATGGATTACCTGCCGCTGTTCCACAAGCTGCAGGGCGGCCGCGTGCTGGTCGTCGGTGGCGGTGAGATCGCCTTGCGCAAGGCGCGCCTGCTGGCCGATGCCGGCGGCGTGCTGCGCGTGGTGGCGCCGGACGTCGACGGCCAGTTGGCCGCGTTGGCCCGGGAAGGTAGCGGTGAGGTGCTGGTGCGTGGCTATCAGGCAGCCGACCTGGTCGGTTGCCGGCTGGTGATCGCGGCCACCGACGACCCTGGGCTGAATGCCCAGGTGTCGGCTGATGCGCAGGCCCTTAGCGTCCCGGTCAATGTGGTGGATGCGCCAGCCCTGTGTACGGTGATCTTCCCGGCGATCGTAGACCGCTCGCCGCTGGTAATTGCGGTTTCCAGCGGCGGTGACGCCCCGGTACTGGCGCGCCTGATTCGAGCCAAGCTCGAGGCTTGGATCCCTTCGGCCTATGGTGAGTTGGCCGGGCTGGCGGCACGCTTCCGGCACAAGGTCAAATCCCTGTACCCGGACGTCAACCAGCGTCGCGGCTTCTGGGAAACCGTGTTCCAGGGGCCGATCGCCGAGCGTCAGCTGGCCGGGCAGGGTGCTGAAGCCGAACGTCTGTTGCAGGCGATGGTGGACGGCGCACCGGTGCAGCAGGGCGGTGAGGTGTACTTGGTTGGTGCAGGCCCGGGTGATCCGGACTTGCTGACTTTCCGTGCCTTGCGCCTGATGCAGCAGGCCGACGTGGTGCTGTACGACCGCCTGGTCGCACCCGCCATCATCGATATGTGTCGTCGTGATGCCGAGCGCATCTATGTAGGCAAGCGCCGCGCTGATCATTCAGTGCCGCAGGACCAGATCAACCGCCTGTTGGTCGATCTGGCTCGGCAGGGCAAGCGGGTGCTGCGCCTGAAGGGTGGCGACCCGTTCATCTTCGGCCGGGGTGGCGAAGAGATCGAAGAGCTGGCCGAGCACGGCATTCCGTTCCAGGTGGTGCCGGGCATTACGGCGGCCAGCGGCTGCTCGGCGTATGGCGGCATTCCGCTGACTCACCGCGACTATGCCCAGTCGGTGCGCTTCGTCACCGGGCACCTCAAGGATGGCACCAGCAACCTGCCATGGAATGACCTGGTGGCGCCGGCGCAGACCTTGGTGTTCTACATGGGCTTGGTGGGCTTGCCGACCATCTGTGCCGAGCTGATTCGCCACGGGCGTGCCGCGAGTACCCCGGCGGCGTTGGTGCAGCAGGGGACCACGCGTAATCAGCGCGTGTTCACCGGCACCTTGGCGGACTTGCCAGACCTGGTGGCCCAGCATGAGGTGCATGCGCCGACCCTGGTGATTGTGGGGGAAGTGGTGCAGTTGCGTGACAAGCTGGCCTGGTTCGAAGGTTCGCAGAACAGCTGAAATCGTTGGGGCCGCTTTGCGGCCCATCGCACATGCCCCAGGCATTGCAAGGTCCTTGTGGGGGCAACTGTCTTGCTCAATTTCTAAAAGCTGGCGCGATTGGTGTGGGAGCGGCCTTGCGTCGCGAAAGGGCTGCACAGCAG
>NZ_JBICMC010000049.1:0-403 GCF_043106005.1 Pseudomonas sp. GLN_2
CTGCCCGTGGACGATGAAGTCCCGGAGTGGCTGCGCACCACCGTGGATGTGCTGATGGCCATCGCCGGTGCCGCAGGCGGTATCGCCCAGCTGATCAAGGCGGGTACCCAGGCCGGCATGAAAGCCGTCATGCCTTGCGCGCTGAAGTTCACGGCCGGCTTCGTCGCCGGTGAGGTGGCCAGCCGTTACGTGGTCGAACCCGTGGCCCGCAAGGCTATCGGCGGCCTGGTCGGCAACCCCGTCGACCTCACGACGGGCCGCAAGCTGATCCCCGATGAAATCGACTTCAGCCTGCCGGGCCTGATGCCGATCGAGTGGTCGCGCTTCTACGCCAGCGACCTGACGGTCGACAGCGTACTCGGCCGCGGCTGGGTGCTGCCCTGGGAGCAGAGCCTGCGCCGCC